>DAOOIT010000019.1 GCA_035384565.1 Planctomycetota bacterium
TCGGCTCGTGGCTCGAAGCTCGTGGCTCACGGCTCCCGTGCCTGGCCGGCAGGCAGGCACCTCCTGTTCGCGTGCGGCTCGGAGGCGGCCGGCGAAAGGATAGCCAAACAAGTAGCGGCAGGCCGCCGCACCGGTTCTTTGACAATTCGGCCTAACCTCCCGCGGGTTGGCAACCCGCGGGAGGTTGGGGGTTGGGGGTTAGCCTCCCGAAGGTATTGGAACCTTCGGGAGGTGGCTGGGCCGGCTACTTCGGGAGCAGCTTCTCGATCTTGTCGGCCTCGGGGTTGCGGGGGTCGAGACGCCGAATGGCGGCGACGGCTTTGCGGGCAGGGTCGGCGTTGCCGGCGACGGCCCAGGCCTGTGCGCGGCCGATGAGGGTGGCGAGATGCGGGGCCTCGATGGCCGCGGCGACGGCGTACTCGCGGATGGCCAGGTCCACCTGGTCGGCGGCCTCGAAGGCGCGGGCGGCGGCGAGGTGGATTTCGGGGTCGTAGGGGTCCACGTAGACGGCGGCGATGTAGGCGGCCGCGGCGTCGGCGTGGCGGCCCTCTCTGGCGAGGAGTTCGGCGAGTTGCTTCTGGGCGCGCGGGTTCGAGCCGACGAGTTCGACCTGTTCGCGGAGGGCCTCGATGGCCTGCTTGGGCTTGCCCTGCTTGAGGTAGAGGTCGGCGAGGCGCTCCTGGAGGCTCTTGCCGCCCTGGAAGAAGCGGGGGTAGAGCTTGCGGGCGGCCTCGAGCTCGGCAATGGCCTCGTCGGTGCGGCCGGCCTGCTCGGCGAGATTGGCGAGGTGGAAGGGGGCGAAGAAGTAGCCGGGGTCGGCGGCCTTGGCGGCGAGGAAGTGCTTCCTGGCCTCGTCCGGCTTCTTGTCTCTCTGGAGGGCGATGAGGCCGAGCACGGCGTGGGCGCGGGCGGCCTTGGGGTCGAGTTCGAGGGCGCGCGCCGCGGCCTTGCGGGCGTCGTCGTGGCGGCCGGCGGCGAGGCAGCCCGAGGCGATCTGGACCTGGAGGCCGGCGTTCTTCTCGTCCTTGGCCGCCTGTTCTTCGAGCTTCTTGAGGGCTTCCTTGTCGGGCGGCGGGGCCGCCATCTTGATCTGCTCGGCGTAGCGGCGCACGTAGGCGAGGGTTTCGTCGTTGAGTTGCTTCATCGTCTTGCCGGTGACCTTGGGCAGGATGTCGTCGGTCTTCCCGCCGTCGCGGTACAGGTCGAGCATCTTGACGAAGACGTCGGGGCCGCAGGTCTCCTGGAGGTAGGAGCAGATGAGGAAGGCGTGGTAGTAACAGAGGGCGACCTGGGTGGGGAACTTGGGCCGCGTGAAGCCGGTGTTGAGGTCTTCGATGGGCAGGAGCTGGTTGTTGGCGAGGCCCTGCACGAGCATGGCGTCCCACTTCACGCGCGTGTCGCCCTCTTCGAGCACGCTGAGGCCCTCGGTGAGCCAGCGGGGGATGTTGTAGCGGGTCTTCTGGAGGGTGAGGATGTGGGTGAACTCGTGGACGAGCACCTCGCGCCAGTTGAAGGCGTTGGCGGGGTTGAGGCGGCTGAGGCGGGGCGAGGGCATGGTGATGACCTGTCCGAGGCAGGCGCCGAGCGCGCTGAGGCCGGGCAGGCCCATCGTGCGGGCGGAGAACTCCTCGTGCTTGGGGTAGAGCAGCACGAGGGTGCGTTCGCCGTACTCCTTGGGCCCCACGGGGGTGACGGCGTACTTGCGCGAGAGGGTTTCGTACATGGGCTCGAGCATCGCCTCGATGTAGGGCCAGAGGATGGCGTCCTCCGCCTTGTCGAGCTTGACGAGGAAGTGCGGGGTCTCGTGGTAGACGAATTCCTTCTTCTTCAGGTCGCGGTCGAGAACGGACAGGGTGTTGTAGGCCCAGACGTTGAAGGAGTTGAGGGCGAAGGCTTTGTCGAGGAGCTGGTAGCCTTCGGATTCCTCGCCGGCGCGCAGGAGGTTCATGCCGGCCACGAAGTAGCCCTGCCAGAAGCCGGGGTCGAGGGCGATGGCCTTCTTGGCCCACTCGACGGCGGCGGGGGTGCGGCGGAGGCGCTCGCAGGCCTGGGCGAGGGTGGTGTAGAGCTCGGCGCGCCGGGGGTTGATCTGGAGCACCTGGGCGATCACCTTGTCGCGTTCGGCGGCGTGGCCCACGGCCTCGTGGTGGGCGGCCAGGAAGGCCAGGGCGTCGAGGTTCCGCGGGTTCACGGCGAGCGCGGCCTGGATTTCGGCCTGGCTGGCCTCGTGCTTCTCGTCCACCGACAGCATCATGGCCTTGAGCAGGTGGGCGAGGGGGAGGTGGGGGTTGGCCTTGAGCGCGGCGTCGGCGGCCTGCTGTGCGGCGTTGTGATTGCCGGTGGCGAGGTGCATGACGCCGAGGCCCGCGTGGGCGATGGCCAGATTCGGGTTGGCTTTGAGGGCGGCCTCGAAGCGCTTGCGGGCGAGGGGCCAGGCGTATTTGTCGAGGCAGTGGAAGGCGGCGAGCGTGAGAATCTCGGTGTTCGCGGGTTCGAGTTGCTCGGCCTGCTGGTAGGCGCGCCAGGCGCCCTGGGGGTCCTCCTTGCGCACGGCGCGGGCCACGGCGGTCAGGTCGTCGGCGGTCTTGGCCTGGCCTTTGGCGTAGAGGTCGAAGAAGAAGCTCACCTGGGCCTTGAATGCCTCGCGCTGGCCGGTGACCTCGGCGAGTTCGAGTGTGAGCAGGCGCGCCCTGGTGTGGTTCGGGCTTTTCTCGAGGGCGCGGGCGAGGAGCTTGCCCGCCTCGTCGTAGCGCCCCAGCTCGATCAGGGCGTTCGCCTGGAGGCAGAGCAGGTTGGGGTCATCGGGGGCGAGCGTGACGAGGGCTTCGGCGTCGGCCGCGGCGTCCTTGTAGCGGCCCGTTTCGAGGTACGCGCGGACGCGCAGCGAGCGGGCGTCGCGCTCGGCCGCGGCCTCGGGCTTGGCGAGCAGGGCGTCGAGTTCTTTCAGCCCCTCGTCGTACTTGCCGCCGAGAATGGCCGCCCGGGCCTTGTCGAGGGGGGGCGGCTCGCCGGCGAACGATGCGGCGGGCCAGCAGAGCAGCAGGGCGATGCGGAAGAAGCAGAAGCGAGGGGCTTTCACTTGAGTGCCTCCGAGGAGTGTGGCGCGGTTGCCGAGAGGATAGGACTGATGGGACCGGCAGGACCAGCCCAGACCGCGGCCTGTGAGGGTTCTATCGGTTCTATCGGTCCCATCGGGCCTACTCGACTCAGGCCTGAGGCGCGAGCGCTTGCTGGCTCAATGCCATCGGCGAAACCGCACTCAAGGCGACCGGCCTGAGCCTCACGGCGAAGCGCATCGCCCGGGGCATCAGGCGGTATTTCTCCAGCTCGCGCGGGCCGCAACTGTTGCTGCCGAGGCCGTTGTGGGCGTGGTCGAGGTGCAGCACGGTCTCGGCCCGCGGCACGAGGTCGTAGGTGTGTGTGGCCAGCGTCATGTCCTCGGGCGTGTTGTGCTGGACGTTGACGTTGATGAGCGGCATGCCGACGGCGAGGAGGCCGAGGCCGCCGATCGTCGTCACGGCGGCCCAACGGCAGTCGGCCTTGTTGCCGTTCTCCTGCGGCTTCACGTAGGGCACGTGTTGGCCGCTCACGGTGCCGCGCCAGACGCCCACGCGGCCGCTCTCCTTGCGGTCGCAGTAGCACTCGTGCGGCCCGAGGCCGTACCAGGCGAATTGCTCGAAGCCGGCGGGCAGGTGCATCTCCAGCCCGAAGCGGGGCAGCGGCGGGAGGCCGTCCCTCAGCGGCTCAAGGGCCGTCTCGATCACCACGTCGCCGCTGCCATAGATGCAGTAGGCGCAGGTGCAGCGGAACGGGGGCACGACTGACCAGCCGCCGAGGGTGGCCTCGACGCGCGCCCGCGCCGCCTGGCTTGTGGGCGGCATGTCCACACGCCGCGATTCGCGGGACGGGGACGTCCCGCCCACAGTGACCTCCATTGAAGTGACCCGTGGCACGAGCCGATCGTAGCCTGCGGCCCGCCATTCGTTCGCCAGGTGCTTATCGTTGTCGGTGGGCGCACGCCAGAGCTGCACCTGCGGCCCGCGGGCGAGGAGCGACAGTCCCTGCCACTCCCAGGCCGTCATCCGCCCGCGGTGGCGGTCGAAGACGATGCGGAAATCGCCGCCCGCGACGGCGATGGCGTCCTTCGTCTCCTCGATCCGGACCGCGGGCATGTCCGCGATGCGAAGGGCCGGCGCGGCGGGGGCCGCGGCGGGCAGCGGGAGCTGGGCGAAGGCCACTTCATGGCCCCGCGGCGCCCAGGGCGTGGCGTCGCGCAGCACGAAGCTCAGGTTCAGAAACTCTCCGCGTGCAGGTATGCACGCCCTACCAAGGCAGAACTCTCTGGACTCGTGGGCTGGAACGTCGAGGACGGGCAGCGTGCCCTGGGCGACGATCTGGCCATCGGCCAGAACCGACCACTGGCCCTCGAGGCTCTCGAGGGACGCGAAGTCGTTGCGGTTCACGATGCGGATCTTGCCGGCCTGGAGGTCCACGGCCTCGACGTGGACGGGCTGGACGACGGCCTTGTATTCGATGAGGCCGGTGTGCGGCACGCGGTCGGGGAACACGAGGCCATCAATGCAGAAGTTCCCGTCGTTCGGCTGGTCGCCAAAGTCGCCGCCGTAGGCGAACCATTCCCGGCCGTCGGGCGTTCGGCGGCGGATGCTGTGGTCGGCCCACTCCCAGATGCAGCCGCCGACGAGGCGGGGGTAGGTGCGGATGGCTTCCCAGTATTCCTTGAGGTTGCCCGGCCCCTGGCCCATCGCGTGGGCGTACTCGCACATGAAGTAGGGGCGCGGGTCGTCGGTCACCTTGCCCCGCTCGATCAGGCGGTCCACGTGCGGGTACATCTCGCTCTCGACGTCCAGGATGCCGGGCGTGAGGCGATGGCAATTCTTGTCCCACCGCTGCGCGCCGTCGGCGCCCTCGTAGTGCACGAGGCGGGTGGGGTCGGCCTGGTGGATCCAGCGGGCCATGGCGTCGTGGTTGGCGCCGTAGCCCGACTCGTTGCCGAGCGACCACAGGATGACGCAGGGGTGGTTCTTGTCGCGCTCGACCATGCGGATCGCGCGGTCGAGATAGGCGGCCTCCCACTCGGGGTCCTGCGAGAGGCGCGAGAGGGGCTGCATGCCGTGGCACTCGAGGTCGGCCTCGTCTATCACCCACAGGCCGTGGCGGTCGCACAGGTCGAGCAGGTACGGGTCGGGCGGGTAGTGTGACGTGCGGATGGCGTTGACGTTGTGCTGCTTCATCAACACGATGTCGCGCTCCATCAGCTCGCGCGAGACGGCGTGGCCGGTGTCGGGGCTCATGTCGTGGCGGTTCACCCCGTGGATCTTGATGGGCGCGCCGTTGACGAGGATGCGCTGGCCCTTGACCTCGATTTGTCGGAAGCCGACGGCCAGGCGCTCGACCTCCACCACGCGGCCCTGGGCGTCCCGGAGCGTGAGGAGCAGCTCGTAGAGGCAGGGTTGCTCGGCGTTCCACTTGCGCGGGCTGGCCACGGGGAGGGCGGCCTCGACAGCCACCTCCTTGCCCGCGCCGATGAGGATCTTGCCCATCACCGGCTGATCCAGCACCACGCCGCCGTCGGCGTCGAGCAGCTTCGCGGCCACGGCGTAGCCGCGCACGCCCTTGACGCCGTAGTTGCGCAGCGACACACTCACGTCGAGCCGCGCATCCTGATAGTCGTTCTCCAGCGGCGTGCGCACGCGGACGTCGAACATGTGCACGGGGGGGGTGGCCACGAGCCACACGTCGCGGAAGATGCCGCTCAGGCGCCAGAAGTCCTGGTCCTCCAGGTAGGCGCCGTCGGACCACTGGTAGACGCGCACGGCCAGGGTATTCTCACCGGGATGGACAACGGACGTGATGTTGAATTCGGAGGGCATGTGCGCGCCCTGGCTGTAGCCGACGAACTCGCCGTTGACCCAGACGTGGAAGGCCGAGTTCACGCCGCCGAAATGCAGGAACACCTGCATCCCGGCCCAGGCGTCGGGCAGGGCGAACTGCCGGCGGTACGAGCCGGTGGGGTTGTCGTCGGGCACGTGCGGCGGGTCCACGGGGAACGGGTAGCGCACGTTGGTATAGACGGGCGTGCCGTAGCCGTGCATCTGCCAGTTGCTGGGCACGGGCAGGTCGGCCCAGGCGGCGGCGTCGAAGGCGGGCTTCTCGAAACCCTCGGGCGCGGCGTGCGGCGCCGCGGCGTAGTGGAACTTCCACGTGCCGTTGAGCAGCCGCATCCAGGGCGAGAGGCCCGGCTCGCCCAGGCGCGCCGTGGCCTCGTCGGGGCAAGGCACGAGCGTGGCGTGCGCCGCCTCGCGGTTGCGGTGCAGGACGTGCAGGTTCGCCCAGTCGGGCGCGGCGGGTGCTTTGCTCATCGGGGTTCTCCGGGGCTGCGGTGCTCCTGCGGTTTGCTCACCCCCATGATTCTACTGCCGGCACGCCGGCGGTCAAGGGCGGTGAGCCGCCGGCCGTGCTTGACACCCAATGCCGCGCCCCATACCATAGGGGTCCGACGCTCGGCTCGTGCCGGAAAGGAGAGGCTGTGCCTGAAGAGGATAAGCCCGCCCCGTCCTGCCCTGTAGCGCGCGGCGCCAGGGCCTGGCTGAAGGCGAACCGCGAGTTGGCGGTGCTGCTGCTCGTGGCCGCGCTGGGCTTCTTCGGGCGCGCCTGGGAGGGCGACCTGCACGGCGACCCCGTGCACTACGCGGCCATCGCCAAGAACATCCTCTCCAGCGGCGACTGGCTGACGATGCAGGATGCGCCCGGCCTGATCTACGCGAACAAGCCGCCGCTGATGTTCTGGCTCGTGGCCGCCAACTTCAAGCTTTTCGGCCCGAGCACCTTCGCCGCCAAGTTCTGGTCGTGCCTGTTCGGCGCGGCCACGTGCGTGGTGCTGTTCCTCACGGCGCGCCGGCTCTTCGGCGCCACCGCCGGACTGCTGGTGGGCTGCGTGGCGGCGACCACGCCCGGGATGATCATGGTCTCGATGGACCTTCGGCTCGATTCGGCGGTGGCCCTGGCCGTGACCGCGACCGTGTATGCCGTGGTGCGGGCCGTGCAGGACGAGCGCCCGCGCTGGCTGCTGCTGGCCGGGGTGGCGGGGGGGCTGGGATTCATGACCAAGATGTCGGCCGGCGCGCACGTGCCGGCGATGCTGGCGCTGGCGTTGATGGTCAGCCGGCCCCGCTGGCTGCTGCACCCGTGGTTCTGGGGCGCGCTGGTGCTGGGCGCGGCCATCGCCGCTCCCTGGCACCTGGCCGTGGCGGGCCGTCACGGGCAGGAGTTCACGGGGGCCTACTTCGGGCGCGAGATGGGCCAACGCCTCGTCGTCGGCGGCCATCTGGCCAGGAACTTCGCGGGGAACCTCGCGGGCCTGCTCGCGCTCACGGCGCCGTGGGGCCTGCTGGCGGCGGTCGCCCTCTTCCGCTGGCGCAAGGCGGGCCCCCGCGAGCGGTGGGGCCTGCTCCTGGCCGTGCTGTGGATCGCGGAGGTGCTGGTGACCGCCGCGGTGCCGCCGAAGCGCTACGACCGCTACGTGGCCACGGCATTCCCCGCCGTGGCCCTGCTGGCGGGTTGCGGCCTGGCCGCGTTCATCCCCGAGAGCGTCCGCGAGCGGGTGCCTCGTGTGGTGCGCACGCTCGCTCTCATGCAGGCGGTGGCGTTGGCCCTCTACCCCGGGCTGTTGCACACGTACTCGTGCCGGGGATTCGTAGACGCGCGCGACCTGCTCGATAAGGTGGAGCCGGGCACGTCGCTCGCCGGCTTCATTCCCGAGGCGCGTTTCGAGGATCCTGAGGGCGAGAAGGGGCCCTGGGGCCTCCGCTCGAAGGCCACCTATTACCTCGACCGCACGGTGCGCTTCTACACGAAGGCCGACGACCTGCTGCGGTCGCCCACGCGCTTCGCGGTGACCCGCGAGCGCTACGTGCCCGAGCTCACGCGCGCCGGCTTCGAGCTGGTGCTCGACCTGGACGAGACGTACCGCCTGCTGTTGCGGCGGGCCGCCCCCTCGCCGCCTACGCCGTGAACGCGGGGGCCTCGCCGGCCAGCGCGCGCCGCAGCCACTCCACGGTGTCGAGGCCCAGGTCGCACAGGCAGCTTGCGAGGAAGATGATCCCCTCGATCCGCCCCTCGCGCAGCCAGACCAGCCCCTGCCGCACCTGCCCCTGGAACAGATCGAGCGGCATCGGCTTCCGCTCGCCATAGTCCCACAGGTAGCACCCCAGCACCTTGCGGGCCGAGGGGGCCAGCGCCTCGAGCTGCGCGAAGTTCTCGGGCAGGGCCGGCAGGTCGCGGGCGCGCCAGGTCCAGAAGGTCACCACGTCGCACTCGGCCAGGTGGGCGCGCACGGGCAAGTGAAGCTGTTGCGCGTAGAGCACCACCCAGAGGTCCAGCGGCCGCGCGGCGGCGCGCAGGCGCTGGCGGAAGCCTGCGAGGTCCCGTGGCGTGTAGCGCCCGATGGCGCCCGCCGCGTCGGGCTCGTGGAAGAAGTCGTCCATGATCGCACCGCTCACGTTCGCGTGCTCGCCCGCCAGGCGCAACACCTCGTCCAGGTCAGTCTTCTCGTCGTTCCGCTTCGAGGACGAGTCGCCGACGATGGACCAGACGACGCGGCGCAGGGGGCGGAAGGCCCTGGCGTGCTGGTCGAAGGGCGGCTCGGGCTTGCCCTGATACACCACCATCACGAGGTTGGGGATTCCCAGGTAGAAGGCGGCCTCGGCGGGCGTCATGCGCGACGGCCCTGGCAGGCCCCAGTGCTCGTTGTGGCTGCCGGCCTCGTGGCCCCAGAGCCACAGCGAGTCGCGGAGAGCGGTCACGGCATCGGCCTCCTCCCGTCGGGTTGCTCCGGCGCCTGGAACGGCTACAGGAGTTTGGTCAGGCGCACGCTGTTGCCGGCGCCCAGGTACTCGAGGCGGTCCACCGAGCGGGCCATGAGCGCGATGCCCAGCTTGCCCAGGCTGCCGCGGCTCTGGCGCAGGCGCTCCGGCGCCACCGGCTCCTCCTGCCGGGCGCGCTCGAGAGCCGGGCCGAAGTCGAAGCCGCGCCCCTCGTCGGTCACCGTGACCGACACCTTCTCGCGGTCCAGGAGGAAGACGACGTCAATGCACTTCTCGCGCTCGTAGCCGTTGCCGTGGCGGGCGGCGTTCTCGAGGGCCTCGGCGAAGGCGTTGGCCACGGCGGCCGCGGCGGCGTCGGCGAGCCCCGACTTCCTGAGCAGGCTCGCCCCCAACTCGCCGGCCCGCTGGAGGTTCTCCTTGCGGGTGCGGAACTCGAAGTGCGTCTGGTGCAGCAGCACTTTGCGGTCCTCGGGATACCGCGCCAACTCGGCCTCGCTCAGCGCGAACAGCTCGGCCACCTCGAACGGCTCCACCAGGAAGTCGTCCTCCCACACCTTGAAGTCCTTGCGCGTCTCGATGTCGGTGCCCGTCCAATAGAGCTTGATGACGGGCACGATGCTCTTGCCCTTCTCGGTCTTGACGGCCCACAGGAAGTCCTCGGAGCCGGCCATCGGGTCCTCGAGGATGATGAGGGCGGGCTGGATCTCGTCGAAGTGATGCAGGGCCTCCGTGCAACTCGTGACGATGTGGAAGCGCCCCCTCGGCGCCGCCAGGCGCATCTTGGTGATGTCGGTGAAGCGGTTCTCTTCGGGGGCGATCATCATGATGTGGCGCCGGGCCGGCGCGGCGCCCGCCGCCGGCTTGGGAGGGCCTGGGGCGGGTCTGGCCGGCGCGGCGGCCCTGGCCGCGGGAGGCTCATAGCGGCGCTGCCCGGGCGGCCCGCTCAGGAGGTAGCGAGCCACCGCGTCGCCGTCGGGCAGGCTCGGCAGCACGTGCAGGAGGCCCAGGAGCTCGAACGTGGTCTGCACGTCGGCCGTGACGTTGACCAGCACCAGGTCGCGCGCCTCCTGATGAAGGAGGTTGTGGTAGTTGAGGATGGCGCCGATGGCCGAGCTGTTGGCATACAGCACGCGGCCGAAGTCCAGAACCACATCCCCGCGCCCCTCGCGATGGAGCGCGCGCAGCGTGCTCTCGAACGTCAGCACGGTCGAGGCATCGAGGAAGCCGCCGAGCAGCACCCAGGCTACGGGCAGCTCCTCGCCGACGGGGGGACGCTGGACCTGGACTTTGAGGTGCGGCATTGGCTCCTCCGGCGGACTCTTCCTCCCCCCGATGATTGTAGAGGCGTGCCCATGCCGAGTCAAGGTTCGACTCGCCTGGCCGCCTCACGGCCGCCAGTCGTCGAGCACGTGCAGCGGCGGAGCGGGGGCCAGGGCGTCGAGCGCGCGGGCGCGATCCGCGAGGGCGATGGTGATCGCCATGCCGCAGTTGGCGCTGATCTCCCGGGGCACGGGCACCAGGTCGGGCCTCAGCCCCGCCGCCAACAGCGCCTTCTCGGCTTCCAGCACGTGATGGATGGACTTGAAGGTGAGCAGGACCCGCGCCTCGCGCCTCATGGGGTGATGATCTTCGCGGCACGATTGAGGCGGGTGACGATATCCAGCATGTCCACCACCCCGCCCACCCGCACCTTGTCGAGCTTGCCGAAGAAGTCGAGGCACGTGCCGCACGAGACGACCTCGACGCCCTTCTCGGCCAGCTCGCCGAGCGTGGCCAGTTCCTCCGAGCCCTCGGTGGTGAGGTGCACGCCGTTGTTCACGCAGATGATCTCGGCCGGCAGGGGGTCGGCGCTCTTGAGCGTCTTGAGGAACGCCTTCATCAGGATGCGCCCGAGCCGGTCGTCGCCGAGGCCCAGAACGTTGTTCCTGATGAACACCGTGGCCCGGCCCTTCGGGAGGCCGGCCTCGCACGGCTCCGCCTGGGCCAGGGGAACCTCCTCGGCCGGCGCCGGCGGGGTGGAGATGGTGAGCCGGTACTCGCCGGAGTCGAGCTCCTCCGACACCACCTGCGCCCCCAGCGCCCGCGCCATGCGGGTGACGTTGGTGAGCGTGGCCGCGTTGTTGATGAGGGCCTCGAAGACGGACTGCGGGTGGGCCGCGATGGCGTTCCGCGTGCGGATGACGGGCTCGGGACACGCCAGGTTTCGGAGATCGAGCGTTTCCATGGCAGACCACCTTTCACGGGGACAAGGGACGGCCACGCCGGGGCAATCACGACCTCCGGCCGACCACGGCCCGCACAGAACGGATGACCAGCTCCATCTCGTCCGCGGTGTTGCCGAACCCGGGCGACAGGCGCACAACCCCTGCCGGCAGCGTGCCCAGGTGCCGATGCGCGGCGGGAGCGCAATGGAGCCCGGGACGGCACAGGATGCCGTGCTCCGCCTCGAGAGCGGCCGCCACCCGATCGGGGGGCAATCCCTCGACGCGGAAGCTGGCGACCAGGGCCGACCCGTCGGCCGGGCTGTACACCCGCACGCCCGGAATGCGGGACAGGCCCTCCAGGAGTTGCAGGGCGAGGCGGCGCGTGTGCTCGCCCAGGAGGCCGTGGGCCTCGAGGTGTTCGAGGCCGCCCCGCAGCCCGGCAATGCCGTGGAGATTGGGCGTGCCCGCCTCATAGCGGTCGGGGCGGAACGTGGGGTGCTCGGTCAACTCGCTCTGGCTGCCCGTGCCGCCCTCGAGCAGTGGGGCCACGTCGTGCTCGGGGCTGATGTAACAGGCGCCGACGCCCATGGGGCCCAGCAGGCCCTTGTGGGCAGAGCAGGCGAGGAACGAAATGCCCTCGTTCGCCACGTGGATGGGCAGCACGCCGGCCGTCTGAGCGGCGTCGCTCAGGATCGCCGTGCCGGGCAGCGCCCGGGCGAGCGCGGCCACGTCCTGCACGATGCCATTCACGTTCGAGGCGTGGGCCACCGCCACCAGCCGATAGCGGCCGGCGAGCCGCGCAGCGGCCTCCACGATGACCCGCCCATAGGCGTCGGCTGGCAGCGCTTCGACCCGGATGCCTCGCTCGCGGGCCAGCCGGCTCAGGGGCCGCATGACGCTGTTGTGTTCCAGCGGCGACACGCCGACGCAGTCCCCGGCCCGCAGGAACCCCTTGAGCACCAGGTTCAGCCCCTCCGTGGCGCCGCGCGTGAACACCAGATTGGCGGGGTCCGCCACGCCCAGCAGGCGCGCGAGGCGCGTCCGCGCATCGAAGATCACCCGCGCGGCCTCCAGGGACGCGCGGTGACCGCTGCGGCCCGGGTTGGCCGCCAGCTCGTCGAAGAGGCGCACAGTCTCCCGGCGAACGGCATCGGGCTTCGGCCACGAGGTGGCTGCATGGTCGAGGTAGATCACGGGCCTCACGTTGCTCCCCGGTGCCATCGGCAGGGCAGGCGCTTCTCCGCGCCGCCCCTCGAGCGGAGCCGAACCGCCAACCCTCAGTATGCCTAAGCATCTGAGCACTGTCAAGGGCGCGATGGGCGAACGGGTGCGGGCCGGAACTGTAGGCAGGGTGATTGTCTCTGGATCCTGAAGGGCTCGCCTGGGATCGCCGATGGCAACGCCCTGGGTTCAGCGGGGTCCACGGGTCCAGCCCTGAAGGGGCGAGATAGAAGCTCTCGATTCCGCCCTGTCAGGGCTGCCGCGGGGCGGTCTGGTTCCCAGGGCGTTGCCCTGGGCTATCCTATTTCGCTCCTTCGGAGCTCCCGCAGCCGCCCACAATTCCGGCCCGCACCCATGGGCGAGCCGCAGAAGGCAGGTGGCCGTAGGGCACAGGTGCCCCCGTCAGTGGAGGACATTGCAGGCGGCCTGTGGCGGACTTGCGCGCGCGGGCGCCCCGCGGGGTGGCAATCGTCCCTGGTTGCGCGGGGCGGGCGGGATGCTTGCCGCTACACCCGACGGCGCAAGCGAGCCCGGCCCGAGCGTTGGCGATGGGCCGTTGCGCGCAGGCCCGCAACTGCATCCGGAGCGGGAGGAGGCAGGAATTTTGCTTGACTCTCCTGCCCCTTGGTGAGTACAATAGTTATTTCGCGGATGTGAGATCTGCCGCCTGGTGCTTTTCCCGCGGAGGCAGAGCGTGGAAGAAGCCTCGCCCTTGCCGAGCCAAGAGTCCCCCTCCATCGCCCAGTTCCGCCGCCGGATCGATGAGATCGACGCGCAAGTCGTCGATCTGCTGAACCAGCGCGCCCGTGTGGTGGTGGAGATCGGAGCCCTCAAGCGCCGGAACAGCGCACGCATCTATGACCCGCTGCGGGAGGGCGAGGTGCTGCGCCGGGCCTGCGAGCTGAGCCAGGGGCCGCTGCCCGACGGGGCGCTGCGGGCCATCTTCCGCGAGATCATGTCGGCCTGCATCGCGCTCGAGCACCCGCTGAAGGTGGCCTATCTGGGCCCCCAGAGCACCTTCACCCACCTGGCGGCGCACGCGCGGTTCGGCAGTTCCGTGGAGTACATCCCGAACCGCGATATCGTGGGGATCTTCCGCGCGGTGGCCAGCGGCGCGGCCAACCTGGGGGTCGTCCCCGTCGAGAACTCCATTGACGGCGGGGTGACCGACACGCTCGACGCCTTCATGAGCTACACGGTGCAGATCTGCTCGGAGCTCCTCATGGAAGTGCACCACTGCCTCATGGCGCCGAGCCACGACACGGTGATCGAGCGGATCTACTCGAAGCCGCAGGTCTTCGCCCAGTGCGGGCGCTGGCTCAGCGAGCACTATCCCGACGCGGAGCTGATCTCGGTGTCGAGCACCACGCGCGCCTGCGAGGTGGCCCGCCAGGAGCCGAAGGCCGCCGCCATCGCCCACTCGGCCGCCGCCACCGCCTACGGCCTCACCGTGGTGCACAAGAATATCGAAGACATGGCCCACAACGTCACCCGCTTCGTGGTCCTCGGCAAAGAGGCCTGCCCGCCCGGCGACCGGAACAAGACCTCGCTCGTCCTCTCCGTGGCGCATCGGGCTGGCGCGCTCGTCGAGGCCCTCGAGGCGTTCCGGGCCGACGGCATCAACCTCACGCGCATCGAGTCGCGCCCCTCGAAGCGCAGCCCCTGGGAGTACTACTTCTTCGTGGACGTCGAGGGCCACCAGGAGGACCCGCCCGTGCGTCACGCCATCGAGCACGTGCGCAAGGCCTGCAACTACCTCCAGGTCCTCGGCTCGTACCCGATCGCGGACACCACCGTGTCCATCGACTAGCGGCGACGGCCCCGCGGCGGGCCGCCGACAGGCCCTGGCCACTGCCGCCCCGGCGCGCCGGGGCACCAGCCTGGGAGAAACGAATGAGACGACTGCTGATGGCCGGCAACTGGAAGATGCACCTGGACCTCCGCGGCGCGCTGCACCTCGCCACCGGGCTCAAGCGCGAGCTCGCCGACCTGGCCGACCGCGATGTGGTGCTGTTCCCGCCCTTCCCGTTCCTGGCCGACGTGTGCGACGTGGTGGAGGGCTCGAGCATCGAGGTGGGAGCGCAGAACGTTCACCCCGAGGCCCAGGGCGCCTTCACCGGCGAGGTCTCGGCGCCCATGCTCGCCAGCGTGGGATGCCGATGGGTCATCGTCGGCCACTCGGAGCGCCGCGACCTGTTCGCCGAGAAGGACGCCTTCCTGAACCAGAAGCTGCGCGCGGCCCTCGGCGCCGGCCTGCTGCCCATCCTGTGCGTGGGCGAGCACCTCGACGAGCGCGAGGCCGGCAAGGCCCGCGCCGTGGTGGAGGGCCAGGTGCGCGCCTGCCTGAGCGGCTTCCGCGCCGAGGAGATGGAACGGATCACCGTCGCCTACGAGCCCGTGTGGGCCATCGGCACAGGCAAGACGGCCACCCCGCAACAGGCCAACGAGATGCACGGGGTCATTCGGGCCCTGCTGGGCGAGCTGTTCGGCGCCCCCGTGGCCAGCGCCACGCGCATCCTCTATGGCGGCAGCGTGAAGCCCGGCAACGCGAAGGCCCTGATGGCCGAGCCCGACATAGACGGCGCGCTGGTCGGCGGCGCGAGCCTCAAGGTCGAGGAGTTCGTCGCCATCGTGCGGGCCTGACCGCCTCGCCGGCCCCGGCCCGCCGCAACGCAAGGAGTGCTTCGGTTGAAAGAGGTCTTCGTCACGCTGCTGTGGATCATCTTCGTCATCGACTCGGTCCTCCTGGTCCTCATCGTCCTGCTCCAGTCGGGCCGAGGAGGCGGCCTCTCGGGCATGCTCGGCGGGGTCGGCATGGCGGAGTCCGCGCTCGGCCCCAAGAGCGGCCTGCCCCGCATCACCGGGGTGATGGCCGGCATCTTCTTCCTCGCCGCCATCCTCATCGGCATCGTCTCGCGCCCGCGCCAGATCGCCGACCATACCAGGCCCAAGGACGCCAAGACCGCGCCGGAGCAGCCAGCCGCGCCCGATACGAAGGCCGCGCCCGACGCCAAGGCTGCCCCCGAAACCCAAGCCACGCCCGAGGCGAAGGAGGGCGAGGCCGCCAAGGAGCCGCCGGCCAAGGCCGACACGCCTGAGGCCGGGAGCGCCGCGAAGCAGAGCCCGCCGGCCCCCAAGACCGACGAGGCAGCGCCCGCCAAGAGCGCACCAGGCACGGCCACCACCCCCGGGGCTACGCCGTGATACGAAGCATGACCGGCTATGGCCAGGCCCGACGCGAGGCCGACGGGCGCGTGATCGCCGCCGAGGTCCGCTCGGTGAACGGCCGCTATCTCAAGGTCTCCACGCGCCTGCCGCACGAGTTCGCCGCCCTCGAGCGCGACCTCGAGAAGCTCGTCCGAGCCCGGGTGGCCCGCGGGTCGGTGGACCTGACGGTGCGGGTCGAACTCACGGGCGCCCGAGCCGCCCGCCCCGTCAACAGCGAGGCTCTGGCCGCCTACCTCGCCGAGCTCCAGAAGCTGGGCGAGCGGCTGGGCGTGCAGGTCTCCGTGTCGGCCGACGCCATCGCATCGCTGCCCGGCGTCCTCGAACCCGAGGAGATCAGCGAAGCCGAGGCCACCGCCCTCGCCGGCGCCGTGACCGCCGCCGTTTCCGCCGCCCTGGATGAGGCGGACCGGATGCGTCTCGCCGAGGGCGAGAACCTCCGCGCCGAGCTTCTCGGGCACTGCGACGCCATCGAACGCCTCGTAGGCGAGGCCGAGGAGCGGCAGCCTGCGAGCCTCCAGGAGCATCAGCGCCGCCTCGTCGAGAGGGTGAACCGCATGCTCCAGGGCACCGGGATCGCCGTGACCGAGGAGAACGTGGCCCGCGAGGCCGCCATCTACGCCGACCGCTCGAGCATCTGCGAGGAGATCGCGCGGGTGCGCTCCCATGTCGCCCAGTTCCGCGAGGCACTGGGCCAGGACGAGCCGGTGGGGCGTCGCCTCGAGTTCATCGCCCAGGAACTCCACCGCGAGGTGAACACCATGGGCGCCAAGGCCGCCGACGCCACCCTGTCCCGGCAGATCGTGGCCCTGCACGGCGAGGTGGACAAGATTCGCGAGCAGGTGTCGAACATCGAGTAGAGCCGTGGCCGAGAACCCCGGGGCGACACAGGCGGACAAGCGGCGAGCCGGGAAACCCCGTGGCCGCCTCATCGTGCTCTCGGGGCCGGCGGGCGCGGGAAAGACCACCGTGGCCGAACGCCTGTGCCGCGAGACCGACATCCGACGTGCGGTGACTGCCACCACCCGGCCGCCGCGCCCCGGCGAGGTGGACGGCCGAGACTACCTGTTCCTGGCGGAGGACGAGTTCCTCCGCGGCGTGGCCCGAGGCGAGTTTCTGGAGCATGCGCGCGTGCACGGCCGGCTCTACGGCACGCCGCGGGCGCCCGTCGAGCAGGCGCTCCGCGCCGGCGAGACCCGCCTGCTGGTGATTGACGTGCAGGGCGCGATGCAGGTGAAGCAGCGTTGCCCCGACGCCCTGCTCATCTTTCTCGACGCGCCCGACGGCGCCCTGGAGCAACGCCTGGCCGGGCGCGGCACCGAAGCCGAAGACGAGCGGCGGCGCCGCTGCGAAGCCGCCGAGGCGGAGCGCCGATACAAGGAACATTATGACCATTGCGTCGTCAACGACGACCTCGACCGCACTGTGGCCGAACTGCGAGCCATCCTCGCACAGCCAAGAGCCTGACGCCTGGAGGCAAACCGTCAATGGATGAATCAAGAATCGATCGTCTCGCCCGCAAAGTCGGTGGCCGGTTCAAGCTCGCATCGCTCGTGATGAAGCGGCTGGTGGACATCAACCGCGGCTCGCAGCCGCTGGTCGAGCCTGAGGGGCCGAACATGCTGCGGTCGGCCCTCAAGGAGATCGAGCTCGACCTCGTGCGCCTCGTGCCCCGGCTCACCGCGCCCGAGGAAGTGGCCGACGCCAGCACCGACATCGTCCAGGACGAGTAGCCGCCAGGGAGCGCCGCGTGGCCAGCGACCCGTTCCACTCGCGCGAGATCGTCGTCGGCGTCGCCGGCGGCATCGCCGCCTACAAGGCGGCCGAGCTCGTCTCGCGCCTGCGCCAGCGCGGGGCCAGCGTCACCGTCGTCATGACCGAGGCCGCCACGCGCTTCGTCCAGCCCCTCACCTTCGCCGTCCTCAGCGGCCGCAAGCCGATCACCGGCCTCTTCGACGCGCCCGAACACTACGAGGTCGAGCACGTGGCCCTGGCCGACAAGGCGGCCCTCGCCCTCGTGGCCCCCGCCACGGCCAACGTGCTGGGCAAGCTGGCCGCCGGCATCGCCGACGACGCGCTCACCACCCTCCTCATCAGCTTGCACTGCCCCGTGATCCTGGCCCCGGCCATGAACCACCGCATGTGGACGCAGGCCGTCGTGCAGCGCAACGTGGCCGCCCTGCGCGCCATGGGCTACCGCCTCGTGGAGCCGGCCGAGGGCTGGCTCGCCTGCGGCGAGAAGGGCGTGGGCCGCCTCGCCGACATCGAGGCGATCCTGGCCGCCGCCGAAGCGGCCCTCCGCTGACGCCTGCCGACCGGGGAAGCTGCCATGCGCCTCCTCGTCACCGCCGGCCCCACCCGCGAGTACCTCGACGACGTGCGCTTCCTCAGCAACGCCTCCAGCGGCCGCATGGGCTGCGCCATCGCGCGCGCGGCCCTCGCGCGCGGCCACCAGGTGGCCCTCGTGTGCGGCCCGCTCGAGGTCCCCCCTCCCCCCTGCGACATCTGCCGCGTCACCACCGCCGCCGAGATGCTCGAAGCCTGCGTCCGCCTGCTGCCCGCGGCCGACGCCGTGCTCATGGCCGCCGCGCCGGCGGATTTCCGCCCCGCCGAACGCGCGGCGGGCAAGATCAAGAAGGCCCACGCACCCCGCACGCTCCGCCTGGAGCCGACGCCTGACATCCTGCGCGAGCTGGCCCGCCTCCGAACCGGGCAGGTGCTCGTGGGCTTCGCCCTCGAGGCCCACGACCTCGAGCGGAACGCCCGCGAGAAGCTCCGGGCCAAGGGCCTCGACCTGATCGTTGCCAACTCGCCGCAAGCCATCGCGGCGGAGCGCTCGACCGTGCGCCTCCTCTACCCGGACGGCTCCGGGGAGACCCTCGAGGAGGCGCCCAAGGACGCCATCGCCGCCCGCCTCCTCGAGGCCGTCGAGCGCCTGGTCGCCGCCCGCAAACGGGCGCCTCTCCAGCCTCCCCCGTGCGAGAGCGGCCCCTCTTCAGCCCAGCGGGCTTGATCCGTGTGGACTCCGCGCGGTAGAATGGAGAGGAACGGGCAGTTCCGAACCACGCAGTAGGGGGAAACCACAATGGTCTGGCTGCTGGATTCCGCCGCGGCGATCCTGCTCCTTTGCCTCGCAATGCTGGTGGTCGGCGAGAGCACCGCCGCCGAGGAGGCCCCCGTGCGCGAGCCTGCCGTGGCCGGGCAGTTCTACCCCGCCGAGGCCAGCGCGCTGAAGAAGCAGGTGGCCGCCTTCCTCGAGGCGGGAGCCGGCAAAGCCAAGGTCGAGGGCAAACCGATCGCCCTGATCGCGCCCCATGCGGGCTACGACTACTCGGGCCGCTGCGCGGGGGTAGCCTACGCCACCGTGAAGGGCCAGCCCTACAAGCGCGTCATCGTGCTGGCCGTGAACCACCGCGGCATGCCCTTCCGCGGCGGCTCGATTCTGAGCGTGGACGCCTACCGCACCCCCCTGGGCAACGTGCCGGTGGACAAGGCGGCCTGCGCCACCCTCCGCGAGAGCGAGCTGTTCGGCGAGCACCCCTCGGCCCAGCGGATGGAGCACTCGCTCGAGGTGCACCTGCCCTTCCTCCAGGAGGCCCTCGGCACCTTCCAGCTCGTGCCGATCGTGCTGGGCGATCTGGCCGACGACGACTATGCCGCCATGGCCACCCTGCTCCGCAAGGTGATGGACCAGGACACCCTGGTGGTGGCGAGCAGCGACTTCACGCACTACGGCCGGAACTTCGGCTTCGCCCCCTTCGAGGACAAGGTGCGCGAGAACATCGAGAAGCTCGACAAGGGAGCCATTGACCTGATCCTGCGGCGCGACGGGCCGGGCTTCGCCAAGTACCTCGCCCGCACAGGGGCCACCATCTGCGGCCGTTGCCCCATCCGTGTGCTGCTTCAGCTTCTGCCCGACAGGGCGACGGGACAGCTCGTGAGCTACTACGCCTCGGGCGACGAGGCCAACGACTATCGCCACTCGGTGAGCTACGGCGCCATCGTCTTCACCGCGCCCGGCCAGTGGGGCGAGCCCCCCGCCGCGAAGCCGACCGTCGGGCCGCTCGACGTCCAGATCAGCGAGGCGGGCCAGAAGAAGCTCCTCGAGATCGCCCGCAAGGCCCTGGAGGCCGTGACCGCCGGAAAGGACCTCCCGGAGACCAAGCTCGACGATGCCGAGCTCCAGGGCCGCAACGGCGTGTTCGTGACGCTCAACAAGGACGGCCAGCTCCGCGGCTGCATCGGCAACTTCCGCCCCGAGACCCCGCTCTACGAGACCGTGGCGGTCCAGACCCAGCAGTCGGCGCTGCACGACCCGCGCTTCCAGCCTGTCCAGCCCGCCGAGGTGAAGGACATCGAGATTGAGATCTCGGTCCTGATGCCCGAGAAGCCGATCAAGGACCCGCTGGGCTGGGAGTTCGGCAAGCACGGGATCATCGTGCGCCGCGGCTGGCAGCAGGCCACGTTCCTGCCTCAGGTGGCCGAGCACTTCAAGACGAAGGAAGAGATGCTCTCGGCCTGCTGCCGCAAGGCGGGCATGCTGTCGGCCATGTGGCGCGACCCCGAGACGAGCGTGCTCATCTACAGCGCCCAGGTGTTCGGCGAGAAGCCAGCGGCGAAGGCCAAGTGAGGGCTTCGGGCTCCAGGAAATGCGCGTGAGCCACACGCCTGTCCCAGGCAACGGCGGCCCCGCGTCGAACGGCGCGCGGCCGCCCAAGGTGGGCAAGGTGTTCTTCGTCGCCGCAGGGGTGGGCGACGACAGCACCTGCCACAGCGTGCTGCGCCTGGCCAGCGAGCTTCGGCGGCGCGGCACCCAGGTGGCCATGGCCTGCGGGGGCGGCCCGCTTGTCGGGGGGTTCCGGCAGAGCGGCATCGCCACCGTGGTGATGGGCCGGCTGGCGAATCCCAGGCCGCCCCTTCTGGCGCCGCGGGCGCTGCTGGACGACGTGGCGCGTTTCGCGCCCGACCTGTTGCACTTCTTCGGGCGGCCGATGGCGCGCTGGGCGGCCCGCCTGGCCGCCCTGGCGGACAAGCCCTACGTCCTCACCGTGACCACGTTCGCGCCGCACCGCCACCGGGCGCGGCTGCCCGGCGACTGGAGGCGCGGCTCCATCATGGCCGTGGGCGAGGAACTGCGCGAGGAGCTCGTCAACCAGGCGCGCATCCCCAAGGATGCGATCGCCGTGATCCCCATCGGCATCGCGCTCGGAGAGTACGAGCGCTACCAGGCCACGCACGATCGCACGGCCATCCCCGTCGTCGGCACGGTCGGCCCATTGACGCCCGAGCGCGGTTGCGAGTACTTCGTCCGGGCGGCGAAGGAGATCCTCGACCGGGGCTCCGAGGCCCAGTTCCTCCTGGCCGGCAACGGGCCCGAGCTCCTCCGCCTGCGGCGTCTGATCCACGAGCTGCGGATTGACAAGTGGGTCACCGTGGCCGAATCCGTGCCCGACTACCGCCGCATGATCGCGGTGTTGGACGTTTGCGTGATCCCGGCGGTGCGCGAGGGCCTCGGGCTCGACGTCCTGGAGGCGATGGCCTGCCGCAAGCCGGTGGTGGCCACGGGCGCCGGGCCCGCGTGCAGCCTCATCAGCGACGGCGAGACGGGCCTGCTGGCCCCGAAGAAGGACCCCGCCACCCTCGCCGAGAAGGTCATCCGCCTCCTCCGCGAACCCGAGCTGGCCCAGGCCCTCGTCAACGCCGCCTACCGCATGGTGAGCGAACGCTACTCGCTCGAGGCCACCACGGACCGGCTCCTGGGCTTCTACGCCCGCTGCATCGAGAGATCGGAGGCACGCTAGTGGCTAAGGTCGTCGTCGCCATTCCCGCCCGCTACCCGTCCACGCGCCTGCCCGGCAAGCCGCTCCTGCGCGAGACCGGCAGGTTCCTCATCCAACACGTCTACGAGCAGGTCTCGCTGGCCCCGTGCGTGGACGACGTGGTGGTGGCGACCGACGACGAGCGCATTCGCGCCGCGGTCGAGTCGTTCGGCGGCAGGGCGCTGATGACCTCTCCGGGCCACCGCTCGGGCACCGACCGCATTGCCGAAGCGGCGCGCCACGTCGAAGCCGACATCATCGTGAACGTCCAGGGCGACGAGCCGGAGATCGAGCCCGACGCCATTGACCTCGCCGTGGCCCTCCTCGAGCGCCACCCGGGGGCCGACATGTCCACCCTCGCCGCGCCCATCGCCGAGCCGGATCACCTGCGAAATCCCAACCTCGTCAAGGTCGTGCTCGACACGCAGGGCTACGCGCTCTACTTCTCGCGGGCGCTGCTCCCGGCCTCGAAGAGCTACCCCGAGGTGCCGCCCGGCGACCCCCACACCTATCTCGGCCATATCGGCCTCTACGCCTATCGCCGCGACTTCCTCTTCCGCTTCGCCAGCCTGCCTCCCTCTCCGCTCGAGACGCACGAGAGCCTCGAGCAGCTTCGCGCCCTCGAACACGGGCACCGGATCATCGTCGGCATCACCTCCTATCAGCCCAAGGGCATTGACACGCCCGACGACTATCAGGCATTCCTCCGCCGCTGGCGCTCTCGCCGCCAGCCCTAGGCTCCGAGCCTGCTCGTTGAATCCCTGGGAGAACCGCCGTATAATGACCGGTGGGGGAGGCCGGAGGAGAGGCATGGAGTCCGTGCGCGCGTTCGCCGGCAAGGTGGCGGCCCGTCTTGGCGCCCAGGCGCTGCTCGACGCGGCGGGCCTCTGGCTGTGCCTGGGCGCGGGCGCGGCGGCGGCGGCGCTGCTCGCCGAGCGCCTCGCGTCGCTGGGCGCGAATCCGGGCCTGCTCGTCGCGGTGCCCCTCCTGGCCTCCGGCCTGGGCGCACTGGCGGCGGGCCTGGCGCGGTGGCCGAGCCTCCACGAGGCCGCCCTGCGCGCCGATGAGCGGTTCCACCTCGCCGAGCGCCTCTCGACGGCGCTGGCCGCGCCTGTCGGCCCCATGGCCGACCTTGTGCGCGCCGACGCCGCGCGGCACATCGCGACCGTGGACCTGAGCCACGCCCTTCCCCTGCGTCTGCCCCGCAGCGTGCGACTGCTGGCCGTGCTGGCCCTCGTTCTGCTGGCCGCTGCGCTGGCGCCGCAGGCCGACCTCTTTGGCTGGGGTGCGCAACGCGCCGCCCGCGCCGCGGAACGCGCAGACGTGCGCCGTGCGACCGAGGCGGCCAGGGCGAGTCTGGCACGTCTGGCGGCCGCCGGGCGCGCCCAGGGCCTCAACCAACCGACCCAGGTGCTCGACCAACTCGACCGGACCCTCGCCGGCCTGGAGGCTGGAGAGCCGACCGCGGCCGAGGCGCGGCGCGAGGCGTCCAAGGCCGCCGGCTCCCTCGCCCAGGCGAGAGCCTCGAACGACGCCGCCCTGGCTTCGCCCGCCGCGCCCGCGGACCGCGCCAGGCTGGAGAACGAGCGCGACCTGCTGGCGGGCGCCGCGCGCATCCTCGAGGGCTGGGAGCGCGCCCTGGCCGCGGGCAGCCGCGGCGGCACCAGCCCCACCGCCAAGGGCAGCGACAGGAGGGAAGGCGGCGGGTCTGCGGAGCGCGCGCCCGACCTCGTGCGCCCGCAGGAGGCTGCGCCCCCGCCCCGCGAGGCGGTGAAGGTCGAGAGTCGCCTCGTCGCCGCCCGGCCCGCCGCCGAGGCCGCCACGCGAGCCGACGATATCCCCTGGCTCTATCGCACGGCGGTGCGGCGCTACTTTTCGCCCGACGAGCCCGGCCCATAGGGAGCCATCCCCGCAAGCGAGGCCCGCGTGAGCGCCCCCCTGAGACAGAAGGCCGACCGCATCGTGCGGCGTCTCGCCGACGCCGGCCATCAGGCCCTCTTCGCCGGCGGCTGCGTGCGTGACATGCTCCGGGGCGAGGAGCCGCACGACTACGACATCGCCACCGACGCGACGCCGGCCCGGGTCCAGGCCCTCTTCGAGCGCACCGTGCCGGTCGGCGCGCAGTTCGGCGTGGTCGTGGTGGTGGACGGCGAGGACCAGTTCGAGGTGGCCCAGTTCCGGGCCGACCTGGGCTACTCGGACGGCCGCCGCCCCGACGCCGTGCGGCCCGCCGCGGCACGCGAGGACGCGCTCCGCCGTGACTTCACGATCAACGGCCTCTTCTACGACCCGCTGAAGGACGAGGTTCTGGACTTCGTGGGCGGCCGCCGCGATCTCGCGGAGGGCGTGGTGCGGGCCATCGGCGACCCGGACGCCCGGTTCCGCGAGGACTCGCTTCGCCTGCTCCGGGCCGTGCGCTTCACGGCCCGCTATGCCTACCGCCTGGACGAGGCCACGGCCGCTGCGGTGCGGCGGCACGCCGGGGAGATCCGCCGCGTGAGCGCCGAGCGCATCGGCGAGGAGTTGACGCGCATCCTCACCGGCCCGAACCGCGGCGCCGCACTCGAACTGCTACAGGCGACGGGCCTCCTGGCGCACGTGCTGCCCGAGGTCGAGGCCATGGTCGGGTGCCAACAGCCGCCCGAGTTCCACCCCGAAGGCGACGTGTTCGCTCACACGCGCCTGTGCCTCGACGCGCTGGAGAACCCGAGCCTCACCCTCGCCTTTGCCACGCTGCTGCACGACGTGGGCAAGCCCGTGACCCAGGTGGAGAGCGACCGCATCCGCTTCAACCTGCACGACAAGGCCGGGGCGCAGATGACCCGGGAGATCTGCGAACGGCTGCGCTTCCCGGCCGAGCAGACCGAGGCCATTGCGGCCCTGGTGCTCGATCACATGCGATTCATGGCCGTGCGCGACATGCGGCCGAGCACGCTCAAGCGCTTTCTGCGCTCGCCCCACTTCGCCGAAGGGCTGGAACTGCACCGGGCGGATTGCGTGGCCAGCCACGGAAGCCTGAAGAACTACGAGTTCTGCAAGGAGAAGCTCGCCAGCCTTCCGGAGGACGTGATCCGTCCGCCCCGCCTAGTCACGGGCCACGACCTCATCGCCCTCGGCTACAGGCCAGGCCCGCCCTTCGCCGCCATGCTCGCACGGGTCGAGGACGCGCAGTTGGAGGGAGAGATCGCCACGCGGGACGAGGCGCTCGAGCTTGTGCGGCGCGAGTTCCCGCTCACGGGCGCGGACGGCGAGCGAAGCTGAGAATCTCGCGGCGCGTGGGCATCGAGGGCTGCGCGCCTTTGCGGGTGACCGAGAGGGCCGCCGCGGCGTTGGCAAGGTGCAGCGCTTCGTCGAGCGGCCGGCCCTCGGCGATGAACGCCGCCAGGGTGCCCACGAACGCGTCGCCCGCGCCCACGGCGTCCACGGCCCTCACCTTGCGCCCGGGGATCTGTTTGGGGTGGGGCGTGCCGTCGAGCACGGCAGCGCCCTGCTTGCCTCGCGTGAGGATCACGTGGCCCACGCCCGCGTCGAGCAGGCCGCGGGCCGCCGTGAAGTCGGAGCGGCCGGCGATCACCTCCAGCTCCGTCTCGTTCAGCACCAGGTAGTCAATCTGGCGCAGGAGCGCCGCGGGCAGCGGCGCGCGCGGCGCGGGGGCAGGGTTGAAGACCACGGGCACGCGGTGGCGTCGCGCGAGCGCCACGGCGCGGCGCACGGCCGGCAGCGGCACCTCGAGCTGGACCACGAGCGCGCCGGCCCGCGCGATGGCGGGCGCCGCCCGCTCGACTTCGGCCGGTGCGAGCCGCAGGTTGGCGCCGAGGGCCACCGAGATCAGGTTCTCGCCATCCTCGGCCACGAGGATGAGGGCGATGCCCGACGGGGCCCTCGCGTCGCGGGCGATCCAGCGGCATTCGATCCCCTCGCGGCGGAAGCCGGCGATGGCCTCGTCGCCGAACACGTCGCGGCCGAGCCTGGCGATCAGCGTCACGGCGGCCCCCGCCCGGGCCGCGGCGACCGCCTGGTTGGCGCCCTTGCCGCCCGCGGCCATGTAGAATTGCCCTGCGACCACCGACTCGCCCGGCCGCGGCAGGCGCGGCGAGCGGATGACCATGTCGGTGTTCGAGCTTCCGACGACGACCACGCGGGGCGTGCGGGACATGGCTCGTCTCCGTCCGAGTTCACAGGCTCTCGTGCCCTGGCTCGTGGTGTTGGCCGAAGGGCACCGTGATGTGCGCGCAAGCGACATCGGCGCTTTCGAACTGGAAGATCATGTGGCCGATCCGGAAGCGTTCGCGGCCGCAGGCCTCCAGCTTTTCGCGCACCTGCTCAAGCTGCCCCACCGTGAGCTCCGGGCCCACGTTCACGTGGGCGGTCATGGCGTACATGCCCGAGGTGATCTCCCACACGTGGAGATCGTGCAAGTCGCGGACCTCGGGGGCCGCGTGCCTGAGGGCCTCGATGAGCGCGGGGATGCTGACCTGCCTGGGCGTGGCCTCGAGGAGCACGTTGGCCGAGTCGCGGAGGAGCTGGAGCGACCAGACGGCGATGAGGACGGCGATGAGAGCGCTGAGCGCCGGGTCGAGGCGCAGCCAGCCCGTGTAGTAGATCACGATGGCGCCGCCCACCACGGCCACCGACGAGAGCGTGTCGCCGAGCATGTGGAAGAAGGCGCTCTTGACATTGAGGTCGTGCTTGCCCACGCCGGCGAGGAGGAGCACGGAGGCCAGGTTCACGGCGAGGCCGGCTACCGCGATGACGAGCATCTCGAGGGTGGCGATGGGGCGGGGCTCGATGAGCCGCTCCACCGCCTCGTAGAGGATGTAGGCCGATGCGCCCAGAAGGACCACGCCGTTCACGAAGGCGGCCAGGATCTCCATCCGGTAGAAGCCGTAGCTGCGCTCGGCAGGAGCGGGCATGGCGGCGATGCGGATCGCGAAGAAGGTGATGGCGAGGGCCACGAAGTGCGTGGCCATGTGGCCCGCGTCGCTCACGAGGGCCAGGCTGTTCGACAGCAGCCCGCCGACGAGTTCGAAGAGCATCATCACGCTGGTGAGGGCCAGCGAGGCGAGCAGGCGGCGGCGCTCGAGGCCCTTGTGGACGTGCGAGTGGCCGTGGCTGTGCTCGGGGCCTTCGGCGTCGTGGTCGTGGGAGTGCATGGCGGGCCTCCGCCTCTCCCCGCGCGCGTCACACGCAGCGGTGCAGGAGCCCCGTGGTCTCGGGGATGCCGAACATGAGGTTCATGCACTGCACGGCGAGGCCGCAGGCGCCCTTGATGACGTTGTCGAGGGCGGAGGAGATGACGACCTTGCCGGTCCGCGGGTCCACGATGGCCGCGAAGTCGCAGTAGTTGGTGCGGTGCACGTTGGCCAGCTCCACGTCGTCGAGCTTGTCGAAGACGCGGAGGAAGGGCTCGGCGGCATAGCGGCGGCGCCAGACGGCGACGACGTCGGCCGTGGCCGCGGGGCGGGCGAGGTCGGCGAAGATGGCGGTGAGGATGCCGCGGTCCACGGGCAGCAGGTGCGGCACGAAGAGGGCCGTGGCCGGGGCGCCGGCAGCGAGGGACAGCTCCTGCTCGATCTCGGGGGCGTGGCGGTGGGTGAGCGGGCTGTAGGCGCGGCAGTTCTCGTCGCAGTTGACGAAGAGGTTGCGGGCCTTGTCGCTATACGTCTTGCCGGCGCCGGAGAGGCCCGAATAGGAGTCCACCATGATGCCCCTGGGCGAGACGAGGCCCTCGGCCAGCAGCGGGGCGAGGGGCAGAATCGCGCTGGCGGGGTAGCAGCCGGGCGTGGCCACGATGCGGGCGGCCTTGATCTTGTCGCGGTAGAGTTCGGGCAGGCCGAAGGCGGCCTCGGCGAGCAGTTCGGGGCAGGTGTGCCTGGTGCCGTAGAAGCGCTCGTAGACGGCGGCGTCGCGGAAGCGGAACTCGCCGCCGCAGTCAATCACCTTGCAGCCTGCGGCGAGGAGCCTGGGCGCCCACTCGAGCGAGTCGGCGCCCTTCTTGGCCAGGAACACGACGTCGGTCTCGGCCGCGTAGCCGTCGAGGTCGGGTTTGCGCAGAAGGGCGTCCGTCTGCCCGCGCAGGACGGGGAGCGCGGCGTCCACGCGCGTGCCGGCGGCGTGGTCCGAGCCCAGGAAGGCCAGGCGGGCTTGCGGATGGCCGAGGAGGATGCGGAGGAGGGCCTCGCCCACGGCGCCGGTGGCGCCCAGAATGCCTACTCTCACCATAGCGGCGTGTTCTCTCCTGGGGTTCGGGTGCGAGCGGCGGGCCGCCGCCGCTCAGTACTCGCGCGACGCAATCTGTTCGACTCTGGCCCCGTTCTGGCCGAAGACGATTCGTTCGCCGATGGCGACGAGTGCGCAGACGAAGACGAAGGGGACGGCGAGGCCCTGCGAGACGGTCTCGGTGAAGATGCCGGCGAGAGCGAAGCCGAGGATGCCGCCGGCGGCGCCGAGGCCCACGCCGAGCATGAGCTCGCTGTGGGCGGCGGCCTGGAGCCGCAGGGCGCGGCTGAGGAACTCCACGACGAGCCAGGCGAGGGCCAGCAGGCCGACGAGGCCCGTCTGAACCAGGGCCTTCAGCCAGGCGTCGTGGGTGAACGGCTCGCTGGTCGCCACGTTGTAGACCTCGGGCACGTTGCTGAAGTACTGGAGCTTGGCCTGCGGCCGGAAGGGCTCGATGACCGCGTGATAGTCCGTGTAGCCGAGCCCGAAGAGGGAACTGCCCAGGCCGTCCCAGAGCTGGCGCGAGCAGGCGAGGGCGGCCTGCCAGCGCTGGTAGCGCATGGCGACGCGGTTCTCGGCGAAAGCGGAGTCGCGCCCGGCCCCGGGGAACCGCTTGGCCGCCTCGGCCGTTTCGGCCAGGAGCTCGAAGTACAGGGCGCGCTGCTCGGCGGTGAGGCGGCGCTCGCCGCCGCGCCGCCGCTGGAGGAACTCCATGAGGTAGCGGGCATCGAACAGATCACGCGGCGGCGCGGCGGTGGGGTCGGCGGCCATCACCTCGTGCGCGCGGGCGTGAAGCTCGGCCGCCCGGGCCGCCAGGGCCCGGTCGCCGAGCAGGAAGTTGTCGCTCACGAACGGCGCCACGGAACTGAACAGGGCGTCCGTGTGATAGGGCCGCGGCAGGAGGCGCGGCGCGCCCAGGAGCACGAGACCAACCACCCCGAGGAAAACCCACGCCGTCCGGCGGGCGTGGAGCGCGCTGAGCAGGCCGAGAACAAGGACGGTAGCCAGCACCGCGCCGCCGGACAGGTTGACGAGGAGCCCGGCGGCCACGATGGCCAGGAGGAGGAGCCGAAGGCTCCAGCCGCGGGCATGCAGCGCCAGGCCATAGAGCACGGGGAGCGACAAGGCCAGAAACGCGCCGAGTGCGTTGCGGTTGCGGAAGCCGGCGCGAACGTCGAGCGCCGATGCGCACGTGGCATAGTGCCATGCCGCCCAGAGCACCACGCACGCGACGGCGACCGTGAAGGCGATGAGAAGCCGCTTCAGGTCGCCCCTCTCGGCCACGTTCAGGAACACGGCGAAGGCGACGAGGAAGTACTCGACGACTTGGAGCACCTCCTTCGCGGCCTCGGGCTTGCTGGCCGAGCGCGCCAGGGCCACGCACGCCACGGCCGCCAGCACGAACCCTTGGAGCGGGGGCAGCTTGGCCTTGCGCAGCCGGCGGGCAACGAGTTCCAGGGCCACTCCCAGCGCCGAGGCGGCCAGGACCACATCGGCCAGGGTGATCGGCAGGGCGAGCTTGCCGAGGGGGAGGCTCAGCCCAAGCTGCGTGCCCATGACGAGAATGAGAAGGACCGCCAGCCCGAGGTTGACGGCGCGCAGGCGGAGCGTCATCCACTGCCCTCCTCTCTGGCCGCCGGGGCCCGGGCGCTGGAGCGTGGCGCCGGGGCCTCGAGGGCGCGGAGCTGCTGCTGAGCGTGGGTGTCCCACTTGCCTTCGTGGTCATACCGGATACACCGCAGGAGGGCTTTGCGGGCCTTCTTGCGCTCGCCCCGGCTGGCGTAGAGGACGCCCAGGTGGAAGAAGGCATCGGGGTCCTGGTCGTTGATGCGGCGTGCGGCGCGAAGCTCCTGGAGCGCGGCCTCGGAGTCGTTGCGGAGATGCGCCACGAGCGCGTCGCGAATATGGCCATCGGCCACATCGGCCTTGGCAAGCAGCCTGCGGCGTCGGAGGGCGAGACGCGCCATGTCGAACGTCGCGAAGGCCCAGAGGAGCGCGCCCAGGGCGATGGAGCCGCGGCGGAGGGCCGGGATGCTCAGGACGCTGTGCTCGGGGGGCAGCACGCGGGCCGCCTGGCTGTAGACCCAGCCATCCACGGCGAATCCGAAGCAGAAGAAGATCAGGAGTCCCTTGAGGGTCTTGCCGATGGCGATGTGGCCGGTGCCGGGCAAGACGACCGAGAGGAGGATGGGGACAACGTGGGCGATCTTCACGCGGGCCTCTCACCTGTGCGGCGCGCTAGCGGTCGTACGGGGTGCGAACGCCGTATTCGCGGCCGATACGCTCGATCTCTGCCCGTTGGGCGGATGTTTCGCCGCCGCGGGCCATGTCGGCAACGATGTGATGGATTTTCTGCCGCGCCCATTCGTGGGCGATGTCGGCGCGCTTGGGGTCAGGGGCGCCGGGGGTGTGGCTGAACTGAAGCGTGCGCCCGGCGTAGGGGATTCTGCCTTCGATCTGGATGGTGACGTTCTGGCCAGGTTTGCAGCGGCCGTAGAGGACGATGGGCTTGTCGGCGTAGAGGTTGGGGAGGAAGGCGGGGTAGGTCTCCTCCACATCGAGGTTGGTGTAGGTGACGCGCAGTTGCATGAGCATGGGCTTGTCGTAGGCGTGGAAGAGTTCGCCGAGGGGCTTGGCCGCCGCCTGCACGTCGTCGGTGAACGTGGCCTCGCCGCGCGAGCGGTAGGCCAGGAGGTCGAGCAGGTAGCGGTTGCCGCCGGGGCCGGCGTCGAAGGGCAGGATGGCGAAGGTGGGGCGCGCGTAGGAGCTGATCTCGTTGACGATGCGGCGGGCATCGCGGATGCCCAGGGTCGAGCGGCCGTCGCTGATGAAGAAGATGTTGGTCGGGCGGTTGCGCACGGCCTGCTCGGCGACGTCGCGGACCACGGCGTTGAGGACGCGGTAGACGTCGGTGCGCACTTGCCCGGGGATGCGGTCTACGAAGGCCAGCGCGGCCTGGATGCGTTCGGGGGTCGGATCCGCAAAGTCGGGAAAGAGCTTGCGCGGCTCCTCGCTGAAGAGGATGACGTTGAAGCGGTCGGTGGAGCGCAGGGCGGCGAGGTAGCGCCCCAGGGCCTCGCGGGTGGCGACCACTTCGGCACGCTGGATGCTCAGCGACACGTCGCAGATGAACACCACGTCCTTCGGGATCACCGGCAGCTTGTCGGGCCGGGCCACGGCGATCTCGAGGCGGAAGTACTGGCGCTCCTCGCCCGGGCGCGCGTAGAGGTCCATCTTGATCTTGACTTCGTCGCGGAGGGCGTAGACGGGCACCTCCTCGTCCTCGGGGCCGGCGCTGGGGAAGAGGATGACGGGCGAGGTGCCGACGTCGCGGCGCGCGAGTTTGTCCTCGAGGGGGATGACGATGCCCTGCGGCGCGGTGACGCCGGTGACCACCGCGGTGGCGCTGGGGTTGATGGTGGGCGGGGCGAGGGGCCCGGCATGGGTGTCGGTGGCGGGCTTCGGGGCGCTCACCTCGCGGAGGTGGAGTTGGGCGGGCGGCGGGGCCGGCAGGCCGGGCGAGCCGTGCAGCACGCCGCGCGTGCCCGTGCCGGCGGGCGCGACGTCGGCCATGGCCACCGTGCGAACGGGGGCGACTTCGCCGATCGCCGTATTGGTCTGCTCGACCTTGGGCGGGCCGGTGCGGTGGATGACGGCGTGCTCGGTGTCGGGCGTGCGCGAGGGGGTGGGCGTGTGCTCGAGGGTCGAGAGGTCCTTCTCGTTGGGGAACGAGGGGCCGGGGATGCGCTGTTTGGGGTCGAAGAGGGGCACCTCGTAGGCCTTGACCGGCACAGGGGCGCCCCCCTTGGCGGGGGCCTCGGTGGTCGAGGTGGCGACGGGGACGGACTGGGGTTCTGGCAGGTCCACGACGTGGAACCACTTGAGGACGGAGGCGGAGAACTCCTCGACGTCGAAGAGGCGAATGCTGCCGACGAAGCGGATGAGCGCCAGGTGGCACAGGAGCGAGACGGCGAGCGAGGTGAGCACCCAGCGGCTCACGTCGTCTTTGCGGGTTCGGGCGGTTTTCGCGGCGGCCACGGGGCCACTCCCTTCGCGCGGCTAGGGCTTCTTCTCGAGGCCCTTGCCGTCGGCGGTCACACGCAGGCCGAAGCCGTCGAGCTCCTTCACCAGGCGCTCGGTCCACTCCGACTTCGGGTGGCGTTCGAGGAGCCGTGTCCAGACGGCGACGGCGGAGTCGGGCTGCTTGAGCTGGAACGAGGCGACGCCGGCCTTGTAGCGCGCCTCGGCGGCCTCGGCGGCGGCGTCGGGGCCGGTGGCCAGCATGGCCACGCGGAGCAGGTAGCGTTGGGCGAACTCCCAGTCCTTCTTGTCGAAGGCCATGCGGCCCATCTGGAGCTGGCACTTGAGGATCAGGGCGTCGCGGACGGCGGGGTCGCCGACGGCGTTGGGGGCGAGTTGCTCGACCTGCTGGTAGTACTGCCAGGCGCCGTCGTTGTCGCCGACGGCGCGCAGGGTTTCGGCGAGGCCGAACTTCGCCCAGATGAGGAGCTCGTGGTCGGGGAATTTCTCGATGAACGCCTTGAAGTAGGTTTTCGCGCGCTCGTGGTCGGGCTTGGGGAGGTTGAGCGACAGCTCGCCGAGCCAGTAGACGACGTAGGGCTTGGCCTCGCCGGGGAAGCGCTTGACGAGGGCCTCGAAGGTCTCGATGGCCTCGGCGGGCCGGCGTTGCTCGCGGAAGACCTCGGCGGTCCAGAGGTACTCGGTGGCGTCGGTGAGCAGGTCGGGGTTGTTGCGGATGAGCTGGAGGAAGGCGTCGGCGGCCTTGGCGAAGAACTCGTTGGCTTCCTTCTGCTCCTTGGCGGCGAGGCGGGTCTTGCCGAGCTTGGCGTAGCTGTGGGCGAGGAGGCGGAGCGCGCGCTTCTGGTAGGCGCCGGGGATGTTGGCGCACAGCTCGTAGAGCGGCACGGCGGCGTCGTACTGCTGCTTGACCTCGCCGTAGTACCAGGCGAGGAAGTAGAGCACGTCGCCCTTGTGCACGCCGTCGCGGAAGCGCTCGAAGTAGGTGTTGAAGGTGGCGAACATCGCGTCGTATTGCTTGATCTCGTACTCGCAGGCGCCCTTGCGGTAGAGGAACTCCTCGGCGGTCTTGGGGTCGGTGGCGGCGAAGCGCTTGTAGTATTCGCCGTAGAGTTCGATGGCCTTGGCATACTGGTTGAGCTGGCCGTAGAGGCGGGCGGCGCGGTCGAGGGCGCCCTTGACGTGTGCGCCGTTGGGGTACTGCTTGAGATAGGTCTCGTAGGCGGCGGCGGCCTGGTCGAAGCGCTGGAGGAGGTCGAGGCACACGGCGATCTGGTGGCACACGCCCTCGGCGTTGGGGCCGTTGGGGGGCACCTTGGCGTAGCGGTCGAGGGCCTCGGCGTGCGCTCCGAGCCAGAAGGCGGCTTCGGCCTGGAAGTAGAGCACCTCGGCGGCGTACTTGCTCTGGGGAAACTCCTTGAGGAAGGCTTCGGCGGCGGCGGCGGCCTCCTTGGCGCGGGGCTGGCCCTGGCGATAGGCCGCGGCGGCGCGCCCGAAGGCGGCGGGCTCGCGCGCGGGGTCCTTGCCGCTCTTGTCGGCGGCGAGCAGGGCGGCGAAGTGGGCCTCGGCCTCGGGGAACCGTCCGGCGCGGTAGGCGCACTCGCCGGCGATGTAGAGCGTGCTCACCAGGAAGTCGCCCTGGGGGAAGCGCTGGAGGTATTCCAGGGCGGGCACCAGGGCCTCCTGGTAGCGCTGGAGGAAGAAGAGGGCCTGGGCGCGGCCGTAGAGCACCTCGGCGCCCAGCGGGCCGGCCGGGTCCACCTGCCCCAGCAGGGCCAGGGCCTCGGCGTGCTTCTTCTGGGTGAGGAGGAGGCTGGCGATCTTGGTGCGCACGCGGGCCAGCAGGTCGGTCTGGGCCTTGGCGTCGGGCCCGTCGGGCTTGGCCTTGAGCGCGGCCTCCAGGAAGTCGGCCAGCTCGCGGTAGCGGCCCAGCGCGTCGTCGGCCTTGCCGAGGGCCACAAGGCAGTCGCCGATGGGCAGCAGCACGTAGGCCTTGTAGGTGTTCTCGGGCGAGGGGTCGGCGAGCACCTGTTCGAAGAGCGGCAGGGCCTCGGCGAAGCGGCCAAGGGCGAACTCTGCGCGGCCGACGGCATACCTGGCGTGCACGACGAAGCGGCGGTGGTCGGGCACGGTGAGGTCGGTGGCGAGGAACTGGCGCAACGGCGGGATCGCGCCAGCCATGTCGTTGAGGCGGAAGCGGCAGTCGCCGATGCGGTAGAGGGCGACGGGGCGCATGGTGAGCGTGGGGTCCTTCACCGCGGCCTCGTAGGCGGGCAGCGCGGCGTCGTAGCGCTTGTCCTCGTAGTGGCATTCGCCGAGGTAGAACCACACGCGGCCCGCGCGCGGGTCGTTGGGGTAGGCTTTGAGGAACTTGTCGCCCTCGGCGATGCACTGCTTGCGCAGCTTGTCGCGGAAGAGGCCCTCGACGAAGTCGAACTGGAGGTCGGCCGGCTCCGCGGCGCGCTCGCCGCCGAGCGCCGCCGCGGAGAGCGCGAGGAGGATGACGGCCGTGCGGAAAGCCCGAAATCCGGAATCCGAGATCCGACACAGATCCAGAGCTCCAAGCACCAGATCACAAGTCGTTTCCTGGCGTCTGCGTGTTTGGGGCATCGGGGTTTCTGGCCTTTGTGCTTGTTTCGGATTTCGTGCTTCGGGTTTCGGGTCTACGGGCTGCGCCTCGGCCCCTCGATGCTGGCGTAGGCGACGTTGCGGATGTCGGCCGCGGCGCACGCGTCCAGCACCCGCACAAAGTGCTGGAACGCGGTGTCGCGGTCGGCCCGGATGACGACCGGGGGCGGCGAGGCGCCGTAGGCGGCGTGCAGGTCTTTCAGCCAGGTCAGCAGTTCGTCCTGGGTCATCAAGCGGTTGCTGATCAGCACGTCGCCCTGCCGGGTCACGTTGATGAAGTAGGGCGTGCGCTGGCGCGGCACCACGCCCTTCTCGGCCGTGGGCAGGCTGAGGTCCATCTGCCGCTCGAGCTGGCCCATGGCCGTGGTGAGCACGTAGTAGACGAGCAGGATGAAGACCATGTCGATCAGGGGGGCCATCTGGAAGCCGGCGTCCTGCTCGTCGGCCTTGCGGAAGTTCATGCTTCCTCCCCCTTCTCGATGATCGTGCCCGCGACGTCGTCGGCCACGAGTTCCATCTGCGTGGTGAGGCGCAGGAGCTTGGCCCGCAGGTAGTAGTAGACGACCATGGCCGGGATGCCGATGCACAGGCCCACCACGGTGGTGATCAGGGCCTGGGCGATGGCGGCGGCGAGCAGGTAGTGGCGCACCTCGCCCGAGGCGATGACGTTGAAGCCCATGACCATGCCGGTCACGGTGCCGAGGAGGCCCAGCATGGGGCAGATGGTGCCGATGTTGGCCAGGTAGCCGATCTTCTGGTGCATGTGGGCCACCTCGCGCGAGCCGGCCGCGGCGATGGCCTCGCGGACCTTCTCGGGCGCGTCCTTGACCTTCCGCAGGCCGGCCAGCACCACGCGGGCGAAGGCCGAGCCCGACCTCTCGCAGGCGCCGGCCGCGCCGCGCAGGTCGCCCTGCGACAGGTGGGTGCCCAGGGCGTCCATGAAGCCTTGCGGCAGCACCTGCGAGGCGCGCAGCACGAGGAGGCAGTGGACCGCCCAGGCCACCGTGAAGAAGGAGATGGCGAGAAGCGGGTACATGACCAGGCCGCCGAGGCGGAACCACTCGACGCACACGCGCCAGTCGTGCCGCAGGTTCGCCATCAAGGCGCCGAAGCCGCCGCCGCCCTCCTTCGGCCGGAAGTAGGCCGCGGCGGCCAGCGTGGCCGTCTCCCCGTCGGGGTTCTTCACGGTCACCGAGGCCGAGCCGGGCTGGGTGGTGGCGGGCAGGCGGGCCTTGAGGCGCTCGGGGGCCGGCACGCGCACCTCAAGGGCCTTGAGGTCGTTGACGAACACCTGCACGTTCGCCTCGTCCTCGCTGAAGCCGCGGCCGTAGACGACGATCCAGGCCTCCTTGCCCGCCACCGGCGTGGCCGGCTCCACGTAGGCGATCGCGAGCCGTTCGGCCGGCTCGGCTCGCGCGGGCGCGGCCCCCGCGTCGCAATGCCGGCTGCCCAAGAGGCCGAGGAACACCGCCGCGGCCGCCAGGCCGGCGGCCCCCATCCTGGCAAGACTTCTCACGCATGCCTCTCCTGCGCTGGAAGGCTCAAACGCAAATCCTTCGCGGGATGAACAGACCGGGCGATTATACCACTGGCGCGACAAGGAAGTCAAAAAATCGCAAGCGCGCGGGCGAGAGGGCGGAAGCCGCGGCCGCGGCCCGTCCCACGGTCAGTCGGGCCACCCCTCCCGGCCGATGAGCCGCACGAAGACGCAGCCCCCATGGGTCTCGCGGCGCAGCGCGCCCCCGCGGCGCTCCACGACCACCAGCTCCTGGGTCCCCCGGCCGCCCGTCGGCATCACGAGCCGCCCCCCCTCCGCCAGTTGCGCCTCGAGGGACGCCGGGACGCTCGGCCCCGCCGCGGTGACGATGATGCGGTCGAACGGCGCCTCCTCGGGCCAGCCCAGCGTGCCATCGCCCACGCGGCAGTGCACGTGGGCCAGGCCAAGCTGCGCCAGGAGGGCCTGCGCGCGTCGGCTGAGGTCCGGCAGCCGTTCCACGGTGTAGACGGCGGGGCACAGTTTCGCCAGGATCGCGGCCTGGTAGCCGGACCCGGTGCCCACCTCGAGCACGCGTTCGCTGCCGCGGAGAGCGAGCAGCTCGGTCATGAGGGCCACCATGTAGGGCTGCGAGATGGTCTGGCCCCGGCCGATGTCAATCGGGTAGTCTTCGTAGGCCTCGGCGGCGCGCTGGGGGGGCACGAAGAAGTGGCGCGGCACCTCGCGAAAGGCCTGGAGCACCCTGGGGTCGCGGATGCCGCGGGCGCGGAGCTGCCGCTCGACCATCTGCTCGCGCTCGTCGCGGCGGGATTCGGCGTCGGGAAGCGCGTCCGTGGCTTGCATCCTCAGCGATTCAATGGAGAGGCCATGCCGGGCCCGCTGGTTCCTGGGAGCCCATAGGTTAGGAGCTGAATGGCGCCCTGCCCTCCCCGCGGCACGGCTTCAGATGCGAGCCCCCTCAAGCTGGCGCGCCAGGAAGCGCGCGCCGGCATCCTCGGGCCTGGCCTGGATGATCTCCCCGAGGCTCGCCCGAGCCTCCTCGGTGCGGCCCGCCAGCCAGTAGTGATAGGCCAGCAGCAGCCGCCCGTCGAGGTCCTCCGGCCTCTGCTTGCACCAGCCCTTGAGCAGGAGCAGGCGCTCGCCCAGCGCGTCCTCCGGCCCGCGGAGACGCCCCACCTGCTTGGCATCCAGCGCCTGGTCGCCACCCGCCGCCGCGGCCGCCCGCAGCGCGTCCGCCCCTGCGCCGTACCGACGCAGCGCCGCCCACACGCCTGCCAGCGACAGGTGCCCGATGGGATTCCCCGGGCAGGCCAGCGCCGCCCGCTGATACTCCATCAACGCCTTCTCGAAGTCCTTGCGTTGCCACTGCATGTCGCCCAGGGCCAGATACTGCGCGAAGAGCGCCTCCGCACGCGGCGGCGCCGGCGCGGCGCTCGACTTGGCCGGCGGCTCAGCCGCCGGCGCGGGCGCCGGCTGCGGGGGCACGCTCGGTTGCGTCGGGCCCGGCTGCCCCAGCGGCAGCGCAGCCCCAGGGCGGAACATGATGTAAGAGGACCGCGGCTTCGCCACAATCGTCTGACCCTGGAACTCGGCCTGCAATTCGGCCATCAGGGCCGTCTCGGCCAGATGATCGAAGCCCACGGCACGCCAGTCATGCGGCGGCTGTGCGCCGCCGAGGGACGAGACCTCGGAGACCTCCAACTCGTTCGTCACCCGGATCTCTGCGCCATAGGCGTCCTGGTCAACCAGGAACACCCGCGCGACCGCCTTCGTGCGATACTTGGTGATCAGGTTGGCGCGCACGACCGACGACGCCTCCACGATCCCGTGAGCGCGGTCCACGTTGGTGACCACGAAGTGCCGCGACAGCACGGCGCGGGCGGTCTCCAGAGCCCTGAGGTAAGCGGGCGGGTACGGATTCAGCGGCCGCCACAGGCCGTGGCACCCCAGGGCGACGAGGCCAAGAAGACACACCAGAGCCTTTCGCATGGCCGGCGCTCCTCAAGAGACACGGCGCAAAGCCCCCTGGGCAGGACGCGCAGCCGCACTCTCCTGCCCTCGCCGGAATTATAGCATCGCGATCCACGGGAGTCAATGCACCCAGCACCGTCCACGGGCCGTGGCGGTCGCCGAACCCCTGACGTGCGCGGCGAGGCTGTCGGCACGCTCCGGCCCGTGGCCGGACCAGGCCGGAGGCCAGCGCATGTTCGCTCAGGCCCACCAGACCGGAGGAGGTGCACACGGCGCCCGGGCGGGCTCGCCCTCTAGCGCAGCTTCTTCTTGTGACGATCCGCGCGCCGACGCTTGTCGCGCTTGTGTTTGGCGATCTTGCGGCGGCGGCGTTTCCTTCCACAAGGCACGGCGGGAACTCCAAGGCGGGGGAAGCACGGCCTCAGCCGCGCGGGAGCAGCTCGATCACTCCTCCTCGCTGCGGTCGCGCAGGTCGCGCGCCAGCAGCGCCTCGTCCGTCAGGTCGAAATCCTCGTTCCAGTCGTCGAAGAACTCGAACTCCACCTTGCTGCGAGGCTCGAGGATCAGTTTCCGGTGTCGCTCGCGGATCAATTGGAGCCGATCCAGTTTGTGAGACATCTAAGCATTCTCCTGCATCGAACAGCAGCCAACCATTGAACTACTCGCAATCCCATGGCCATAAGGAATTGGTACGTAGACCCGTATTTTATGATCGGTAACTGCTTCTGTCAAGCAAATTTTCCGCCCCATTTGACAAAATTCTCTCGAGCCGTTACGATGCCTCCCGCGACCGGCCCCTACCCTGTCAAGGAGGACGACGCGATGATCCGCTTCGGCGGCCCCCTCTTCGGCGTAGATGCCGCAAACCCCGATGCCGTGGCCGCAGCCTGTCGGAGCCTGGGTTACGGCGCCATCTACTGCCCCGACCTCAATCCCGATGATGAGCAGGGCTGCCGCCAGTACGGCGTCGCCATTGCACGCCATGGCCTCATGGTCGCAGAAGCCGGCGTCTGGATCCGCCTCGCCGGCCCGAACCCCGAGGAGACGCGGGCAAACGTCGAGCGCGCCATCCGCCGCCTCCGCGTGGCCGACCTCGTGGGCGCCCAATGCTGTGTAGACATCGCAGGCTCCTTCCACCCCGAGAGCTGGCACGGGGCACATCCCGACAACGTGACCGAGGAGATGTTCGAGGCCGCGGTCGTCATCGCCCGAGCTATCATTGACGCCGTGCGCCCCCGCCGCGCCAGGTTCACCTACGAGATGATGCAGTGGACCCTCCCCGACAGCGCCGACGCCTATCTCGACCTCATCAAGGCCATAGACCGCAAGGAGTTCGGCGTCCACCTCGACCCCGTCAACCTGATCAACTCCCCCCGCCGCTTCTACGACACCGCCGCCGTCATCCGCGACTGCTTCGCCAAGCTCGGCCCCCACATCGCCGCCTGCCACGCCAAGGACGTGGCCATGAACCTCACCGACGCCATCGTCCACCTCACCGAAACCCCCATCGGCACCGGCCGCCTCGACTATCGCACCTACCTCGAGTGCCTCGACTCCCTCGGTCGCGACGTCCCGCTGATGATGGAACACCTGCGGACCGCCGAGGAGTACAGTTCAGCGGCAAGCCATATCCGTCGTGTAGCCAATGATTTGCAGATCAGCCTCGGCTGATCCCCTGCGGAAAGGAGACTGCCGTGCCCCACGCCGACGTCCCAAGGGAGCAGGTGGCCGCAACCATCGAACAGATGGAGACTTATCTCACAACGAAGCTTCTCCCATTCTGGATCGAGAACGCCGTTGACCGCCAGTACGGCGGCTTCCTCACCTACTTCGACCGCAACGGCAAACCCACCGGCGAAACCACCAAGACCCTCCTCTGCCAGGAGCGAATGGTCTACTCCCTGTCTCACGCCCACCGCTGCGGCTACGGCGCCGGCCGCTGCCTCGAACTCGCCCGCCAGGGCCTCCAGTTCATGGTCGACACCTACTGGGACCGCGAGCACGGCGGCTGGTTCTGGATCGCCGACCGCCAAGGCCGCATCCTCGACGATTCCAAGATCATGTACGGCCAGAACTTCGGAATCTACGCCCCCGCCGAGTTCGCCCTCGCCGGCGGCGGCGACCTGGGCCGCGAATACGCTTTGAAAACCTTCGCCGCCATCCAAGTGGGCGCCACCGACACCCTCCACGGCGGCTACTACGAGATGCTCCACCGCGACTGGTCGCCCAAGCCCGGCGGCGCCTACGGCGGCGACCGCAAGAGCCTCGACATCCACATGCACATGATGGAGGCCCTCACAAACCTCAACGACCTCACCCGTAACCCATTGCACGAGCGGAAGTTACGCGACGTCATCGCCATCCTCCTCACCCGCATGCTCGACCCCAGGACAGGCTGTGGCATCGCACAGTTCGCCCTCGACTTCACGCCCCTCGAGGCCATCATGTTCCGCAACGTGTGGGGCTCCGACCGCGACAACGCCGGCGCCCCCCGCCCCCTCAACAACACCTCGTTCGGCCACAATGTCGAACTCGCCTGGCTCCTCAAGTGGGCCGTCGAGGTCCTCGGCGACCCCTTCGACCCCTACCTCCCCGCCATCCGCAAGATATACGAACACACCGAGCGATTCGGCATAGATCACGAATACGGCGGGGTTTACGTCGAAGGCCCGATGGACGGCCCGGCCCGCGACCTCCAGAAGGAGTTCTGGCAGCAGGCCGAGACCCTGGTCGGGATGCTCGACGCTTGCCTCCTCTTCGGCGAGCGCAAGTACTGGACGGCGTTCGACATGACCTGGAAGTTCCTCTGGAACCACGGCATCAACCACGACGTGGGCGAATGGTACGCCCTACTCGACCGCGACGGCACGGTCATCTGGGACTACCTTGGCCACGCCTGGAAGATAAGCTACCACACCGTGCGTTCCGTCATCGAAAGCATCCGCCGCCTCCGCCTCCTCCTCGACCGGGCGTGAGGCCGTGGCCCACGGCTCCCTGCCTTGCGCCCTGCCCTTCTTCGGGCAGGCGCTTTGGCCGTCCTGGCCGCCCTGCGGTGTCTGCCGCCATACTCGCTCATCTCCCCCTGCTTCAAGGAGTGAGCAAGTATGGCGCTTTGGCGATCCGGCAGGCTTTACGGCCTCCGCCACCATACTTGCTCAATTCCCTCCCCCTCAGCTTTGAGCAAGTATGGCGCCGTAGCAAATCGGTTACGCCTGCGGCCAGGGGCCGGGCGAGGCATCTGCCTTTGATCCCACTCTGGCCCGTGTGTCCCGTCAGTCCCTTCTGCCCCCTGCCCATCAGCGCAGGGCGGCGCGGCGGGCCGAGGGGTCGAGGAGCTTGGCGATGAAGGCGGCCATGGCCTCGACGGGGAAGAGGGAGGTCAGCTCGGTCTTGACGTACAGGCCGCGGCCGACGGGCTTGAGGATGAGGGCGGCCTTGCCGCTGTCGCCCAGGATGCGATAAGGGGCGGTGAAGCCGTCGAACATGATTCTCCCGCTGCTGTAGCTGACGATCCCCTTGTCGGGCAGGCCCAGCTTGGCGGCCACCGCGCTGCGGGTGTTCATCTCGCCCATCGAGGGGGGCTTCTCGAGCGTGTCGCGGATCCAGATGCGGGCGGCGCCCGTCGAGTGGTGCCCCGCGTAGCCGATGCCGCCGCTCGACCCCTCGGGCTCCCCGATGCGGAAGACCGTGGGGCTCTTCGTCACATACTTGCCCGGCAGCGTGAGAAACACGTCTATCCAGCCATTCTCCTTGGGGTCAATGGGCTGCGGCACCCAGATGGTCTGGATGGGCTTCCAGGTCCTCCCGTCGTCCTCCGTAACCTGGAGTGTGAACCCTTTCTTGGGCATGGGCCAGGTGCGGATGCGGATGAGGTGGTCCTTGCCGGGTGTGGCCTTCATCTCGTATTGCATGCAGCCGTGAGGCTGTTCCTGGGTGCCCCAGATGAGCGGGCGATCGGTGATCATGGCCCCGCTGGCGACGAGTGGGAGCTTCTTCGGGCCGGCCTCGTCGAGTTCGGGCACGCTCGCCGGCTCCGTGGCGCCGGGGGCGAGGGTGAGGTAAGGCATGGTGTAGGTGCCCGCCCAGTAGCCGGACCACTTGCCGCAGGCCTCGGCCTGCTTCTCGTCGAGCCAGTAGAACTGGCGGTCGAGCTTCTCGTCGGGGGCGTCCATCGCCAGGATGTCGGCGCCGCGAGCATAGTCCACGCTGAACGTCGCGGGGGCAAGGGTCTTGGCGAGCCATTTGGAGGAGGCGTTGCGGCTGCTGGTCTCAAGCACGACTCCGCCGCGGGAGAGGAACCTGCCGACGGCCTCGTCGAAGCGCGGGTCGTGCCAGAAGGTGTCCTTTCGCGGCCCGGCCATCGAGCCGTCGTCGAGGATCAGCAGGTCGGTGCGGCGGCCGAAGCGGGTGAGGAGCGCGGCCTCGAAGGTCGCGGGGTCGGTGGGCAGCGTGGCGTCGAGGCAGAGGACCTTGTGCTTCTCGGCCAACAGGTCGCGCAGCAGCTTCTTCTCCTTCTGGGGGCGGAGGGCGGTGAAGACCACGATGTCGCTCTTCTCGAAGCTCGGCCTGGGCGGGTCGAAGGGCTTGAGGGCAACCGTCGCCGGTTTCGTGGATAGCGGATCGTAGTCAACCTGAACATCCAGCTCTTTGCCAGATGGCACTCGGAGCTCGATCGTTGCCAGTGCCTGCGAGAAGACCTTCGAGACCTTCGCCCTGACCTCCTTGTTGTCCACGCGCACGCGTCGGATGCGGGCCGACGGGATGAGGGCATTGAGGGTGACGGTGACGTCATCGGGGCTGTGGCTGGCGAGCAGGTAGCCGCGTGCGCGCTCAGGGGCGGGGTGCTTCTTGCACCAGTCTGCCACCGTCAGGTCGAAAGCGCCTCGCCCCATTGGAAGACGGCGCAAAGTCATGTCGCCGCAGAGGAACGGGGGGCCGCTGATCAGTCTGGGGGTCAGAGAGAAGCGCTTGTTGGGGGCGTCGGGCTCGAAGCCGCTGAGGTAGTAGAGCGCGGCGTCGAGGTTGATGCCGGCCTCCCAGGGGCGGATGCGGTTGGCGCGGTACATCGTGCGGAAGTCCGCCCCGGGGGCCATCCACTCGCTGAACTCCGTGGTGTCGCCCGCGATCATCAGCAGGGCGTGGAAGGCTTTCTCCGCCCACGGGTGGTTGATGGCGGCGAGGGTGTGGAGGCACTGGCCCTGGAGCATGCCGACCGTGACGTCGTAGCCGACGATGGGGTTGAAGACGCCCGACTCCTCGGCCAGGTACTCGGTCATCCGCAAGGCGTTGGAGATGGCCTTGGGGTCAGAAGGCTTGGCGTAGCCGCTCCACACGACATTGGCCTGGATATTGCCCATCGGGTAGCGGTTGAGCTGGCCTGGGAAGAGGACGCTTTCGCCCTGGGCGTACATGCCGAGGTCGGGCATCCAGTAGTAGCGTTCGGTGGCTTCGCGGATTTTCGCGGTGACTTCGGCGATCTGGGCGGCCTCATCCTTCTTGCCGAGGGCGTTTGCCATTTCCACGAGGGCGTCGCCCGCGGCGGCGAGTTCGAAGGAGGAGTCGGCGGAGGTGATGTTGCCGCCGGGGTAGCTGTTCTGCTGGAGGTCGTAGCGGTTGGGCCAGAGGGCTTCGCCGCCGGAGTAGATGTAGGTTTCGTCGCCGTGGAAGGGGATGCGGAAGTCGGGGCGGAAGACCTTGTCGGTGGGGTTGTCGAACTGGCCGGTGAAGCAGCGCTTGAGGTAGCCCCAGTGGTCGGCGATGGTCCTGGTGTCGCCGGTGGAGCGGAAGTACCAGTGGTGCTTGAGGATGATCCAGCTCGGGACCTCGCAGTTGGCGTGGCGGTCGGCGTAGGACATGGTGATCTGCGACCAGTCGTCCACCGGGGGCCATGGCTTGTGAATATCCACATCCATCGGGAGCCAGTTGAGGATCTTGCGGCAGGCGATGGAGGCGAGGTAATGGTAGTCGAGCACGCGTTTGGCATTGTCGAAGCGGCCGGTGCGGAGGAAGCTCTTGACGGGGCCACAGGCGTCGCGGATCCACTGGTCGGAGAAGAACCACATGGGGCCGACGGCGCCCGTGCGCTCGAATTGCTGCACTTGCACCGACATCTTCACGTCGTCAATGAAGTCGGCCACGCGCTGGCCCCAGGGGCTGGGGGCCTCAAGGTGGGTCGTCGTCGCGTTGTAGTCGCGCCAGTACTTGATTGTGTCCTCAAGGAGGCCGTAGCCGCGCTCCTTCACCCTGGCAAGCGTCTGCTCCGCGTCGGAAGGCACGGGTTTGTCGTTGACGGACTCCAGCGAGGCGACGTGGTAGAGGAGGCAGCGCCTGGCCTCGCCGGGCGCGAGGTCGCCGAGGGAGATGCGCAGCGAGCCGACGTTGGCCTTCTCGTCGCGGGCGGCCTCGACGGGCAGGTCGTCGAGCACGCCTGTCAGGATCGTTCGCGTGTTGCCATCGCCGGCGGCGTCGGGCATGGGGCCGTGCTTGATCGTCTCGGTCAGGGTCTTGCCCTCGACCTTCGTGCGGGGATTGGAGTTCGTGAGCACCACGGACTGGAGCGGCGCGTCGGAGGTGTTGGCCACCGCGTAGATGCGGAGGAGGGCCTTGAGGCCGGGCGGGGCCAGCGTGAGGGCATAGAAGGCCAGCTTCCGCGCGGGGTCGGAGGCCGCGGCGACAACGACGTCGGTCTTGCGAATCTTCCACATCCACTGGTCGTTGAGCGCGACCGGCTGGCCACCCACGGCGAGCGACACCTGGTCGCCGCAGAAGGTGCTGCCGGGGTTCCACTGGACGGGGTACTGGTATTCGGGGCCGACGATGCCGGTGGTGTTGACGAAGGGCCAGGGCCCGAGGGCGGTGAACACCCAGCCGTTGCCCACGGGGTAGCCGTTGATCGAGAAGCTGTCGCCCATGTGCGTGTTGGCGCGCTCGATGGCCTCGGCGTAGGCCTGGGCGACGAAGGGCGTGTGGAAGATGCCCATCAGGCGTTCGGCATCGGCCTTCGGGTCGCGGGTGACCACCTGCTGGCTCCAGAGGCTCATCTCGGCGATCTGCGGCAACGCGTCGAGGGCGGCCTTCGGCAGCGGCGGCGGCACGTCGGGGCGGATGAGCGGCTCCTGGTCGCGGCGGATGCGCGGCGCCATCGGCGCCGCGTCGGCCACCTTCACGGGCCGCGCCTCGCGCGAGCCGCCGTAGCGGCCGGTCCACGTGCCGTCGGTCACGATCGCCACGGGGACGACGCCGTCGGGCGTCTCCACCTGCACCTCGGCCCGCAGATAGGCCGAGGGCACGCCTGGACTCCAGCGGCGCACCGTCAGTTCCAGCGTGTTCGAGCCAGCCTTGAAGAAGGGCGCGAGGTCCTCGACCTCCTGGGCGAGGCGGAAGGCACTCGCCACGCGGCCGTAGCGGCTGCGGCACGCCTCCCGGCCGTTGATCGCGAGGACGAACTCGTGGACCGCACTGACAGCCGTCCACGCGCGCACGATCCTGCCCGCGGGAACCTCCACCTGCTGGCGGAACGCGGCCTCGACGCAGCCCTCCTTCTCGGGCAGGCTGATGAACGGCGCGGGGCGCGGCGGCGCGCCCAGAGCGTTCCACGCCATTCCAACCATAGCCACGAGCAGCACACGGCGCGAGGGGAGCGAACAGCGACCGTTCATGGCAGCCTCCTTCGAATTCCGGGCACGCAGGGTTTCGGGTATAATGAGCAAATGTGCCGCGGCATGCAAGGCCCAGTGGGATCGTGTTGAGGAGACGACGGCGTGAGGCCCGTGGTGTGGCTCGTGAAGGCATCGGATGGCAGGGCGACGACGATTCGCCTGATGGCGGAAATGGGCGCGGCGGCGATTCTGAAGCCGAGGTCGCGGATCCTGGTGAAGCTGAATATCACGGCGAATCTGCCGCCGGAATCAGGAGTGATCACGTTCCCGTCGGTGCTCGATGGGGCGCTGGCCTATCTCGCCGACCACGGCATTCGCAACGTGGTGGTGGCCGAGGGCGGCGGGGATGACGTGAGCGTGGCCTTCGACCAGTTCGGCTACCGCGAGATCGCGGCCCGCTATGGCGTGCCGATCGTGGACCTCAACCGCGACCAGGCCGAATGGGTCGAGGTGCCGAACCCGCTCGTGGTGCCCCGCTTCTCGATCCTCAAGACCGTGCGCTCGTGCGACGCAATCCTGAATCTGCCCTGCCTCAAAGTGCACAACGGCGAGGCGGTGACGACGATCTGCATGAAGAACATGATGGGCTGCATCGAGCGCCCGCTGCGCGGCCAGATGCACAAGGACTTCGCCAACAGGCTGATGGATCTGCTGAAGGTGGTGCGGCCCACGGTGAACGTGGTGGACGGGATTGTGGGCCGGACCTGGGGCGAGATTCACGGCGAGCCGGCGGCCATGGGCGTCATGCTTGCCGGGACCGATATGGTGGCCGTGGACGCCGTGGGCTCCGCGACGATGGACATGCTGGGGGTGCCCCACGTGGAACTGGCCGCAAAGCACGGCTACGGCGTGGCCGACCTCGGCCAGATCGAAGTCCGCGGAGAACCCATCGCCTCTGTCCGCCGCCATTTCCGCCGCCGCGGCTGGCGCGCCGACGCCTGGGGCGCCGAGCCGAAGGCGTGAAGATGATCTGGGGAGGAGCTTCTTGGGCAGAAGCTCCTCCCCACACCCCTCTTCAAGAACTTCCACGTTGGCTGGGGCATTCGAGCGCTCGAATGCCGCAGCCCATCTTGGAAAGGAGGGGGTTGGGGGAGGAAGCCCTTCTTGCCAGGAAGGGCTTCCTCCCCCGCATCGCTTCTCACTTGGCCCTCGGCTCGGGCAAGGGGAGTTTGGTGAACGCGTCCCATTTCGCCTCGATGGCCTTGGGGTCGGGGAGGGCGGCGTGGACCCAGAGGCCGTAACGGAGCTTGAGCGGCTCGCCGAGCGGGATGGTGCGCGGGGCGTCCTGAGTGAAGGCGGCGCCCATCCAGCCGTCGTCGCGGACGTGGAAGATGCTGGGATGGTTCGCGTTCGAGGGGTGGTCGAGGAGGGCGATGCCCTCGACGACGCCGTCGGCCACGGCGCCCGAGTAGTCCATCCACTTCGCCCGTTTCCAGAACACGCCCTTCTCGTCCACCCCGCCCTCGGAGTTGCGCAGGGTGCCGGCGCCGTCGTGGACTCCGATCGTCTTGGCCATGCGGACCGCGAAGAAGCCGAAGGGGGTCTTGCCGAGAGTCACGTCGGCGCCTTCGGCCGATAGCTCGAGGTCCACCACGATGAGCAGCTCATTGCCAGGAAGGGCCTGGACGGTGACGGTGCGGCGCTCCTTGAGGAGGGTCTTGCCCTGCTTGGTGTTCACCCAGTCGTTGAGCGAGATGACGGCGGCGGAGTCAGGGCCGTCGTCGAGGCGCTCGAGGCGCCGATGGATGATTCGCGCCCCGGTGCCGTTCGCCCAGAAGTCGGCGCCGTTCACGCTGTTGTGCGACACCCACACCGAGTTGTGGTGGCCGTGCCCCTCGGGATCGTGGGGGTGGCCCATGCGGGTGAGGGGGCGGCCGCTGGGGCCGATGACGGGAAAGAGAAAGGGACGGTCGAGGTCCTGCCCGAAGTGGTAGCGGGCCACCTCCCGGCCGTCGCGCTGGAAGGAGACCTGGTGGTACGGCTGCGGCACGGCCTGCATGCGGGGCACAGGCTTGGGCTGGAGGCCCGCCCCCGCCGCCACCGTGGCGAGGCAAAGGGCCAAAGCGAGCGCGGGAATGCCTGCCGCGTCCATGGGGTTCTCCTGTAACAGCCTACTTCGCAGTCGAAGGCCGGGGTGTGACCTCGGCCGCCTTGATGCGGCCGGCGATGTGGCCGCCGATCGTCAGCGGCAGGTAGAGGTAGAGTCCGCCGAAACTGCCCACGTAGGTGCCATAGGCGGGGTAGAGGATGCGGTAGTCGGCCTTCTCGTCGTCCGTGAGGCCGCGGGCGATGTCGTAGCCGATGGCGTCGCCCGTGGCCTGGGCCTCGACGTAGAGGGCGCCGCCCGGCACCAGCACGTAGAGGAGCGAATAGAGCGCCTTGCTGCTCTCGTCGGCAAAGTCCTTCGCGTGCCCCGCCTCGTGGAGGGCGATGGCCTTGTGGCCCGAGTAGAGGTGGATGGTGTTGGTGCAGGGGTTGTAGTGATCGCCGATGCCGAGGAGCGGGAAGCCGGCCCAGAGCCGGTTGGGAAAGAGCGTGTACCACAGCCACGAGGGCACGCCGAGCACGTAGCGCCAGAAGGGATTGAAGTCCCGGTTGTGCACCAGCCGCCGCCACTCGCCGCCGGGCGAATACTGGTTGAGGCGCACCTTGACATTCCGCAGGTCGTTCTCGGCCAAGTACTGCCGGAGCTTGGCCTCGACCTCGGGCGGAATGTCGTGGTTGCAGACGCTCCAGTTCCAAAGCAGCAGCTTGCTGGGCAGCGAGAAGACGTAGTGGCCGAGGCCGTCGAGCAGCCAGAGCGGCTTGCCCCGCTCGATCTGCGGCTCCCCCGGCGCCAGCCTCAGGGTCTTCGGCCCCTCGACGTTCTGGCTGCAAACATACGGCACCTTGGCGCAGCCCACAGCCAGCGCCCACGCCGCCGACGCCGACAGCACACGCACCATCGCGCCTCTCGGAACCACGACCCGCTCCTCCGCACACGGGTAGAGCCAGACTGCGCCCGCGCTGCGCGCCCTTGCCGCTTGACACCGCCACTTGGTATACTGTAGGCCGCTATGCAATGCAAGGCCCGATCCCTGCGGCCCTCGCCCCGGAGACACGCGTGAGCAACGTGACCGGCAAGGACTACATCGTCGTGGTGCAGTGCGACCTGGTGAAGCAGCGCTGCTCGGGCTACTTCTGCGAGCAGGCGTTCCACGCGCGGTCGGGCGGCTTCGCCGACTATGCGCGGGACAAGGCCTACCGCACCCTCTACCTCACGTGCGGCGGGTGCTGCGGGCGGGCGCTCCAGCGCAAGCTCGCCCACCTCGTGCGCAAGATTCACAAGCAGGAGGCCATCGAGAGGAGCCGCCTCGTCGTCCAGCTCTCCTCGTGCATCACGCACGACAGCCACCACGCGCCGCCCTGCCCGCACCTGGACTACATGAAGACCTTCATCGCCCGCCTCGGCCTCGACGTGCGCGAGGGCACCCACATCAGCCAGCTCTCCGAGCGGCGGCGCCGGGAGGGTGTCTACCAGAGCAGGGGAACCCCATGAACGCGACCGACATCCGCGAGCACTTCCTTTCCTCCGCCGATTGGGTGGACCCCGCGAAGACGGTGGACCGCCTGATCGTGGGCGACCCGCAGAAGGACATCCGGCGCGTGCTCGTGACGTGGATCGCCAGCTTCCGGGCCGTGAAGACGGCCGTGGAGCGCGGCTTCGACATGCTCATCACCCACGAGCCGACCTTCTGGGTGCACGCCAACGAGCTCGAGAAGATGGAGACCTCGCAGATCGCCTCGACCAAGTGGCTCTACCTCCAGCGCAGCGGCCTGGTCGTGCTGCGCATCCACGACGCCTGGGACCGCTGGCCCGAGGTGGGCGTACCCTGGGCTTGGGCCGAGTTCCTGGGCTTCGACCAGGACCCCGTGGTGCTTGGGGCCGACGGCTACCAGCACCGCTACGACATCGAGCCCACGCCGCTCGACAGCTTCGCGGCCCGCGTGGCGCAGCGCACGGCCAAGCTCGGCGAGCCGATGGTCCAGGTGGTCGGCAACGGCCGCAAGCTCGTCACCGCCGTGGGCATCGGCACCGGCTGCGCCTGCGACATCCGCACCTTCCAGTGCATGGGCTGCGATGTCTCGATCGTCTGCGACGACGGCTCGTGTTACTGGGGCCCCATCCAGCGCGCCGAGGACGACGGCCACGCGGTCATCCGCGTGAACCACGGCACCAGCGAGGAGCCGGGCATGGCCACCCTCACCCAATACATCAACGAAAACCTCGCGGGCGTCCGCGCCGAGCACCTGCCCCACGGCGCCTCGTTCCGCCTGGTGGGATAGGACCTGCAGGGGGCCCTTCTCCGTTTGGGGTCCTATCCTTACTATCAGTCCTGATGGGCCGGGCGCGGCTCACGGCTTCGCGGCCACGGGCCCCGGGCGGGAAGTGCGCTCCAGATAATCGGGCCACAGCGGGCAGTTGAAGTCAATCCAGGCCTTGATGGCGCGCAGGCCGGCCTCGGGCACCTTCACGGTCTCGTGGTCCTTGTCTCCCAGCACCGTCCACAGGCGGCTTTGCAGGGTGCCGAACGAGAGCGGCTCGGCCTTGAAGTGCCGCATGCCGTAGGTGAGGTCGAAGTAGTGCACCCACCCGCCCTGGATCAGCGCGCGGTAAGAGGCGGGGACGCGCTGGGCATCGAGGGTTCCGCGAAGGTCCAACCGCGCCTTCCCGCCGCCGTTGTGGCAGCGCACGCAATGGACGTCGAGCACCGGCTGCACGACCTTCTGGTAGTCGAAGGGGGCGGTTCCCCAGGGGGGCGGCTCGAGGGTGCGCGGCGGCTTGCGGAGGGCCAGGCCGGCCGCAGAGGGCGGCGAACTGCCGCGGGCCTCGTGGCAGCCGATGCAGCCGCGCCGCTCGCCCGGCTGGAGTTGCACCACGCTCCGCATCCGCTGCAACTCGTTGTAGTCGCCGTCGAGCAACTGGAAGTAGAGCACCTTGCCGGCCGGCGCCAGGAAGTTGGCCGAGCCGTCCTCCTCGATGGGCACCGTGCCCAACGACGCCTTGGCCACGTAGCTCGGCCAGCCCCCGCCCTCGCGCACGCGGTAGAGCCCGGGCTCGACCTCGGTCACCTGGCTCGGCCAGTTGTAGCCGGTCCGCAGCGGAGCCAGCGGCGCGTTCGGCGTCCGCGTGAGGTAGCTCGGCGTCGGGCCGTGCACCAGGTGGACCGGTGCCGCGTAGAAGTCCTGGAACGGCGGGTGGTCGGCGCGGAACTCGCCGCAGGGGAGGGATTCCAGGGTGGCCGGGACCTCCTGGGCGACGCGCAGGAACTTGGCCCTGCCGCGGGCGACGGCAGAGCCCAGGCCGAGGTAGACGTCGTGGACGGTGAACTGGCCGAGGCCCCGCTCGGCCAGGTCGGGGTCGAGGGTGGCGGGCAGCGCGGGCGGCCGCGGGCGCGCGCGCAGCGGAGTGGGCTGGTAGCTGCTGATCTGCGGGTCCACGTAAAGCAGTTCCCGGTTGCCGTAGCGGTCAATGACGTAGAGCCCCCAGTTGTTCCGGTTGTCGGGGTTGTGGGCCACGAGGAAGAGGTCGCGCGAGAGGGGATAGGGGTCGCGGAACGTTTCGCTGTGTGAGCGGCTCATCTGGTATTGTGGCCGCGTGTCCGGCGTGATGTTCGTTAGCGCCTCTGCGTCGTATGGTCCCTTGGCGAGGTCAATGAGGGCAATCGGCCCGCTGTGGTCGCCGTGGGACATGAGGGTGCAGACGATCTCGTGGGAACCCGGCACTTCGTGCGCCTGGCTGTAGCAGTTGGGGGTGTTGTTGCCGAAGACCAGTTCGGGGTGCGTGCCATCGGGGCGGATGGCCCACAGCGTGTGGCCGAAGTCGGCCCCCTTGTCGAGGTATTCGGAGCGCGTCCAGAGGATGCGGCCGCTGCGCATCACGGAGGGCTTCCACTCGCTGAGGTTGGCGTGGGACAGGCGCCGCAGGCCCGTGCCGTCGGGCTCCATGCGATAGAGGACGTATGCCTGCGGGCGCCAGCACAGGAAGCGTGCTGTGCATCGCGTGGTGTGGAAGGCCAGGCCGCCGTCGGGCAGGCACACGGCGTCGAAGTCGTGGAACGGCCCTTCGGTGAGCCGCCGCAGCCCGGTGCCATCGGCCTGTATGGCGTAGAGGTGCCAGTACGAGGCCCAGCCCTCTACCTCGGGCTTCTGGGGGCGGTAGGCAAAGTAGATGGTCTTCGCATCGTAGTCAGCCGCCGGCTCGCGCACGATGCCCGCGGAGCCGTCGAAGAGTTGCTCGACGCGCGCGCGATCTGGGCGCAGGCGGCCCCCCTCATCGCGGGGCACGTGCAGCACGAACACGCCGCCGCCCGGCTCCAGCACGCCGTCGAGGTGCTCGCTGTAGTTGTGCGACTCGAGGAAGGGGTGGCGCTTGGCGAACAGGATGCGCTCGAGGGGCGCCAGGGCGGGGTCGCGGAAGAACAGGTCGCGCTTCGCCCGCCGCGCGGCCAGGTACACGGCGTCGGAGGCCGGCTCTGCCGCGGCCCGGCGCCGCAGCTCGGCCGCCTGGGTCCGCTCGGCGCTCACGTCGAGGCCCTGGCCCGCGAGCCGCTCGATCATGTCCTCGAAGAGCACCAGCACGCGCTCCAGTGGCTCGAGTCGCGCGAAGCGGCCCCAGTAGGGCGCGCCGCCCGGCAGGGCAGGCCGGTCCACCCGCAGCGGCGAGAGATGATCGTCCGCAGGAATCCGGCTCAGCGTCGCCCGCTCCCGCTGGAAGGCGTAGTGGAGCAAGCCGTCCCAGCCCTTCCCGGGCAACTGGTCCACGGGGAGGCCGGGGAACCGGCTGGGCTGGGCGACTCTGGCAGCGTGCTTGGCCACGGACTTCCACTCGCGGCCATCCTGCGAAACCAGCACCTCGAACGCCACGGGCACGCGGTCGGCGTAGCGCCCCTTGCGGTCGCGCGAGAAGACGACCTTCGCGACCTGTGCGGGTCTGGACAGCTCGATCTGCGCCCACTCCTGGCCCGTGCCCGCGGCGATCCAGCTGCGGTCGTTCCCATACTCGCCGTCGTTCAGGTGGGCGATCTGGTGGATGGCGTAGCCGGGGAGGCACGACGAGGCCGAGGCCTTGGCACCGTGCTTGGCCAGCGCTAGGTTGGCCGTGCCGTCGGGGCCGTAGACCTCCAGCTCATCAATGCACGCCTGGCTCGCCGAGCTGGCGAAGATGACGAGGCGGACGAACTTCGCCTCGCACGTGGGGAAGGCCACGGGATTCGGCTGGTCGGCGCGGATGGCCATTTCGCCGGCCATCGCCGCCCCGACCAGGCAGAGCGCGACGGCCATCAGCGGCCCGCTGCCCCGAACGCCGTCATGCCGAGCTCGCCGTACCATCTCTCTTCTCCTGGCATGCGTGCCTGCCAGGATCCTACGCCATCTGCTTGACGACTTCAAGTTGATCTTCCGGCGGCGGAATGGTCCAATCACAGGCGCCCTCCCGAAGGTTTCAATACCTTCGGGAGGGTAAGGCCCGGGGTTCTCGGCTCGGCGTATCATCAGCCTCCCGCAGGTATTGAAACCTGCGGGAGGGAGTTGCCCCCATTCACCGGCGGAGCACAACAACGTGCGTTGGCTGGCCCTCCTCGTCATCTCAGCCGCTCTGGCCGAGGCCGTGGAATACCACGTCGCCCCGACCGGCGACGACAAGAACCCCGGCACCGCGGACAAGCCGTTCCGCACCATCCAACGCGCCGCCAGCATCATCAGGCTCGGCGACACGTGCCACATCCGCGGCGGGACCTACCGCGAGACCGTCCAGCCCTGGAAGTCCGGCCAGGAGGGCCGCCCCATCCGCTTCGTCGCCCAGAAGGGCGAACAGGTCGTCGTCTCAGGCGCCGACCCTGTCACAGGCTGGAAGCGTTACAGGGGCAACATCTGGAAGGCCGACATGCCCTGGAGCCTCGGGCGCAACAACCAGGTCTTCTTCGATGGCCAGATGCTCCCCGAGGCCCGCTGGCCCAACGACACGGATGGCGACCCGTTTACAGCCGACGGCGCCCCGATCAGCACGGGGGGCGACTGGGGCCTCTCGTGCGACCTGCTGCCCGACACCCTGGCCACCGATGCCTGGCAGGGCGGCGTGGCCTGGGTGATGGCCGGCGCGCGCTGGACCAGCTTCACCGCCACCATCGCCAGCTACAAGGCCGCCGAAAAGAAGGTCCTCTTCTCCATCCCCGACCCCGCCTGGGTGCGCGAGCACATGAACCCGCGCCGCGGCGGCGAGTTCTACCTCGTCGGCTGCCTCGCCGGCCTCGATGCTCCAGGCGAGTGGTATTACGAGAAGGGCGACTCGACCCTCTACCTCATCCCGCCCGTGGACGATGACCCCAACAAGCACGAGGTTCTCGCCCGCCGCCGAACCACGGCCATTGACCTCAAAGGCCGCTCGCACATCCAGTTCGCCGATATCCACATCCACGCCGGCGGGGTGGACATGGACGACGCGCACCGCTGCCTCATTGAGCGGATGCGGGCCACCTACATCGCCCACACACGCGGCGGGCAAACGGCCGCATCGCTCAACGAGAAGTGCGCCCTCTACATCGCCGGCGACGGCAACACCATCCGCGACTGCGAGATCGCCTTCAGCGCGGGCGACGGCATCCGCGTCGGCGGCAACGATAACCGCATCGTCAACTGCTACATCCACCACACCAGCTATCTGGGCTCCTACGGCGCCCCGCTCGCCCTCTCAGGCACGGGCCACCTGGTGAGCCACTGCACCATCCACGACACCGGCCGCGACGGCATTCTCCTCGGCGGGCAGGCCCACATCGTGCAGTTCTGCGAGGTCTACAACACCGGCCGCCTCGCCCGCGACACCGGCCTCCTCTACACCGTGGGCAACGACGGCGGCAACACCGAGATCCATCACAACTGGTTCCACGACAACAAGGCCGCGGGTCTCGGTCTCGGCATCTACCTCGACAACTTCACCTCCAACTACCTCGTCCACCACAACCTCGTCTGGAACTGCGATGACCCGCTGCGGCTCAACAAGCCCTCCACCTACAACCTCATCGCCAACAACACCCTCGTCGGCCCCGTCGCCAACTGGGGCCGCTGGGAGACCGACCGCATGTTCGCCGTGCGCCTCTACAACAACCTCGTCGCCAAGGGCATCCAGAAGCATCCCGACCTCATCCTCTCGCACAACGCGGCCAATGCTGCCTTCGACACGGCCAGCATCCGCACGGGCAAGGATCGGCCGGGCGTGGACGTGGGCATCGTGGTCCCCGGCATCGCCGACCAGTTCCTCGGCAAGGCTCCCGACTGCGGCGCCTACGAGAAGGGCGACGACCCGCCCTGGAAGCCGGGCCACGACTTCGCCCTCGCGCACCGGGCCGCCTACAAGCCCCCGAAGACGCCGCTCCGCAACCACGTGCGCAACGGCTCGTTCGATCTGAACCGCGTCACCACCCTCCCCGTCAACGACTCCCTGAATCCCTGGACCCTCACAGGCGCCAAGGCCGGCAAGCCGGTCCCCGGCCGCGGCGGCATCCAAACCCACTATGACGAGCGCGACTCCATCATCGGCCAGGGCCTCTGCCTCAGCGGCCCGTCCGACGACGGCGTGGAGCAGGAGATCACCACCCTCGAGCCCAACACGAAGTATCTCCTTGCCGGCTGGCTCAAGGCCAAGGACGCCGCGAGCATCCGCCTGGGCGTCCGCGGGCACGGTGGCGCGGAGGCGTTCAAAGCTGTCTCTGGGAACAAGTGGCAGCTTGTGACGCTCGACTTCACCACAGGCGCAGCGAACACGAAAGCCACCGTGTTCATAGCCAAGCCCGGTGCGGGTGCCGCCTTCGCCGACGACATCGGCCTCCTGCCCGCCTGGAAGCCCGAGCCGCCACACTGATCTCTGCCCGCTTCGCTGCCTCGGCCCCGCCGGAAGTGCTCGCGGGCGGACGCGGGCCTGCACTTGTGCCTCTCGCTCCGGAGCTTCAGCGGGGAGGCTGGCATCCCTGGTGGCCATCTTGATCTGAGAGGCGGGCGCGGAACGGCGTCGCGAGGAACCCATCAGTCCATGTGCTGGGCCTCGTCCTCGCCGCTCCCCACCGGCTCGCGGCCCAGCAGCACGATGGCGAAGTGCTGATACCGCCGCTTCGTGTGCGGGTGCATGTCGTGCCAGCGGACCAGGAACTCCTCCTCGGTGAGCCATGTGCGGCGAAACGATGCGGGGTCCTCGAAGATGATCACGCCTTCTACGTGGCCGATCACGACGGCGTAGTGCCCGTTGTCGTAGTCCCGGGCCCAGTCCTGGAGCGTCATGTACCTGTCGGCCCAGGCCTGGAGCAGCACGATGACGGGGTGTCCGTGGTCCACATAGGCTTTCACCTCGTCGAGCGAAAAGCCGTCGTGGGCGTGGACGTCGAAGCCCATGCGTCTGGCCACGGCGACCATCCGCTCGGGCGGCGTGCCGCCCCTGTCGGCGCCCAGTTCCCGGATCAAGGCGTCCTCGCGCACCTCGATGCCATAGTAGGCGAGCACGCTTTGAAGGGCCTTCGGGCCGCAGTCGAAGTCGAATGTCTGCCTCCCAACCCTCAGGTTGATCACCGGGCGGACTCCTCGTTCACGGTGCGGCGCATGGCGGCAAGGGCCTCGGCAAAGGCGCGCCGCAGGCGGTTCAACGCGCCGATGTTGGGGCTGCCGTCGGGGTTGCGGTAGAGGCTGTCGTTCGTCTCTTGGAGCAGCGCGGGGCAGCGGGTGCCCACGCGGCCCATCGCGTGGACGGAATGCGCCGCGCACACGTGGCCGTAGACGCGCCAGTACTCGGACTCGTTGACCGTGACCTTGACGTCGGGCAGGCGTCGGCGCAGTTCGGCCGCATAGGTTTCGATGTAGAGGTCGGGGCAGTAGGTGACCCTTCCGGCGTCGAGCGTCGAGTGCTGGAAGCTCATCAGCTCGATCTGGTTGGCGGCCACGCCGCGGGCCGTGATCGTCGAGTGGCCGTCGAGCAGGAACTGCCTGCCCCCTGCGATCTCGGCCTCGATCGCCGCGTGAAAGGGGTCGAGGTGCTTGCGCGCCATTCGCTCGCGGAGGGCGGCGTCTGGCTCGCGGCCCGGCTTGTAGACGGGGCGGCCGAATACGTCCTTCAGCGGCACGCAGTCCTCGATGTGGGCAGGGTGCCGGTTGGCCTCGAGGATCAGACTACAGAAGGGGAACACGATCTGCCCGTTTCCGAGCAGGTCGCGGAAGTCGTAGAGCCAGTTCGTGAACCAGTCCACGTTCCGCGCAAGGGCGGCGAAATCGTCAGCCAGCGCGTCCAGCGGCACCTCGGCTGGCACGGCGAGGCCGCTGTGAGGGATGACGACGAGCAGCTCCGCGAACACCGCTTCTCCTCCGTCTGGCCGCCGCTCAGCGGACCCCTCTCGCAGCGGCGAAGTGTTTGGCGATCTCCTCGGCCGAGAGGGCGCGGGGGAAGACAGCCACCTCATCGAGTTTGCCCGCGAAGTTGGCGATGTTGTCGTTCCGGCCGCCAAGGAAGATGGTCTCGCAGCCGTCGGGCGTCGTGACCGCGGCTTCGCCCGAAATCTCCTGCTTGCCGTCGAGGTAGACCGTCACCTTCCTGCCGTCGCGGACCAGGGCGACGTGGTGCCAGGTGCGAAGCGCGATGTCGGTGCTGCCGGTGAGTAGCTCCTGGGCGATGTTGCCGTTGAAGAAGATGAGCTTGCCCTGGGCGTCCTTCTTGCCGCCGATGCCGAGGTGGTCGCCGCGGGCCTCCTTGTCGCCATCGGAGCCGCGGGAGAAGAGGTAGCCGGTGACCTCCCGGGCGTCGGTGGGCAGGCCGTTCCAGAACCAGAACTCTACGGTGTAGGCGGGGCCGAGGCCATTGATGGCGGCCTTGAGGCGCCCGCCGGCGAAGTGGGGGCAGCGGCCGACGCGGCCCTCAAGGTAGAGGGCGATGCAGTCCTCATAGGTCGCGGGGCAGTTGCCCGCGGCATCGGCCGCGGTTGGGCCAACCATCTCTTCCATTCGCCAATAGGCCAGCGGCTTGGAGGCGAGGATGGCCTGGGCGTAGGGGCCATTCGTCACGGCCAGCTTGCGGCGGGGCTTGCCCGCGACCTCCTCGAGGCACTGGAGCACGGTCTCGACGATCTTCGGCTCGGCCTGGACCTCGAGGCCGGCCGTGCGGGCGGGCCACGTGGTGTAGCCGCCCAGCGTGTGCTGCTCGGGCGGCGGGATGTAGCCCTCGGCGCCATTCGCCAGTTCGATGTTCATGGTGGGCTGAAGCGGGCTCTGGGCCTTGAGCTTCAGCCCCGTGATGCCGAACACCTCGCACGGAATGGCCGTGATGCCCAAGTCTCCCACGCGAATGGCCTGGAGCTTGAGTTCGCGCGTCGGCTCCTGGTGCAGGTAGATGGCTTCCTTGGCATAGACCTCCTGTTGGCTGCGCGGCACGGGGCCTTGCATCTTGGCGAGGATGGCCTTCGCCCACTCCAGGCGCTTCTCGTCGGGGGTGCGGCGGCCGAGTGTGAGCTTCTTCTCGCAGGCCGCGAGCGTAGCGGAGTCGCGGTACTCGATCTTCTTGTGGGCCTCCGCGGCCACTCTGGCCACCGCTTCGGCGTACTGCTGAAGGCCGATGTTTTTCTTCGGTTGGCTGTAGTCCATCCAGTGCAGGTCGCCCGCGGTGCCCTGCGACATCAGGGCGACGAAGGGAGGCTCCAGCGTCTCGGCTCCCAGCATGGTGGCCAGCCTGGCGCAGAAGATGCCGAAGTAGTCGCTCGACACGGCGGCTGCGCCGAAGTAGTGCATCGAGAAGTTCGCCAGCACTGCGATGGGCTTCCCATCGGGCGACTGGACGGCGAGCAGCGTGAGGTCGGGGTCTATCGGTCCGGAGGGGCCGACGTGGTTCGGGCTCTGATAGCCGGGGTGCATCATGGCGCGGATATTTCGCTGGCCGAAGGGATCGGTGCCGATGCGGTCGGGACGCAGAATCCAGCGGCGGCAGTTGGTCCATTCGTGCGCATCGGCAACCGTCCAGCCGACCCGTGCGGGCGCGAGGTTCTTCGCCGCCTGGGCGATGCCTTGGACGATTCCGTCGCGCAGCACCGGCACGTAGTCCTCCTGCACGCCTGTGCCGAGCGCGCCCATCACCGACGGGGCGGAGTGCGTGTGGACGGCGGAGATGAGGATGTGGCTGGCGGGAATGCCCGTGGCTTTGCTGGCCAGTTCCTTCGCCTCGTCGCAGAACTCGCGGGTCATCATCAGCGTGTCCACGATGGCGAGGGCCACCTTCGTCGTCCCGTCGTCGAGCACCAGGCAGCGGGCGTGGAGCGTGCCCGCCGGTCCAGTCGCCTTGGCCTCGAGGAACCCGCCGCTCACGAGGACCGGCCACGTCTTCGGCATCACGTCCACCGCGCAAGCCCCTGCGCGGAACGCCCCCGCCCCCTCGCCCGCCGCAGAGGCCCTCGCGGGCAACACGAAGGGCGCGGCCGCCGTGGCCGCTGCCGTCATCACCAGCTCGCGTCGAGTCAGCGCCTCCATCGGCAAGACCTCCAACTTGACCCTGGCGGCCGTTTGTGCTCATACTCATGGGGCGTGCACGGCCTTCGAAAGCCCTCGGGCCGGTCTCCGCACGCGGAGCGTCGGTGTGCAAGTACGTACACCCTACCAGGCTCAGGGGCAGGCGTCAAGGCGCAGAGGAGCAGAGCGTGAAAACGGTCCTCGTCACGGGCGCGGCGGGGGTGCTGGGCAAGGCGGTGACGGCGCTCCTCGAACGCGAGCCGGGCGTACGGCTTCGGCTCACCGACGTGGTGCCGCTGGCGACGCGCCACGAGTTCCTCCAGGCCGACCTGGCAAACTGGGAGGAAGCGAATGGGCTTTGCCGCGCCGTGGACGAGGTGCTTCACATCGCGGCGATCCACCCGTGGAAGCAGTACACGCCGCAGCAGTATCTGGACTGCAATATCAAGGGCACTTACAACATCCTCCAGGCCGCGGCGGAGGCGGGGGTGAAGCGGGTCATCTACACCAGCAGCATCGCGGCGATGGGCTACCGCTACGAGCGGCCCGAAGAGCTGCCTTTCGACGAATCGCGCCCCTGCCGCCCGTGCGAGGATCTCTATGGCGTCTCGAAGCACGTGGGCGAGCAGCTCTGCGAGATGATGCGCCACCGCCACGGCATGCCCTACATCGCCTTGCGGCCCGGCACGTTCATCCCTCGCGACGAGACTGACCCCGCTTGGGGGCTTTCGCTGCTCACCCAGTGGCTCCACGTGTCCGACATTGCGATGGCGCACGTGCTGGCACTGAGGAGCGACCTGAGGAACGAGGCGATCATCATCACGGCCAAGGTGCCTTTCACAAGCGCCGACGCCCCTGCCCTCCTCAGCGATGCGCGGCCGGTGATCCTCCGCTACTTCCCGAAGGCAGCGCTCCTGGAGGAACGCGGCGTTCAACTCCCGAAGAAGATTGACCGCTGGTACAGCCTCGCCAAAGCCGAGCGGCTGCTGGGCTATGAGCCGAAGTGGAGCTTCGGCGAATGGCTGGAGAAGGCGCTGGCCAAGACCGCCTAGAGGAGCGAAGCCCAGGCCCCCATGACCTCTTCCGAGGGGGTCGAGAGAGCTTTCGGGGGCTCGGAGCCGCAGAGAGTGGGGGAGCCTGCATTGCGACAACAAGCCCTTGAAAGGTCGTTCGACAGGCTCACGATGACACGCCATGGGATGCGATGAGGCCACGTCAGGATGAACACAGTTGCCGTCGTGCAGAGCGGCGCTGACCACAGCAGCGCCCTGCACCGCGTGCTGGCGTTGGCGGAAGCCGACGACGTGATGCGGCCCGGCGACTCCGTGCTGATCAAGCCCAACCTCCACGCGGCGCAGCACTGGACAACCGCGGGCACGACCAACCCCGCCCTTGTCGTCGCTCTCATCGAGTGGGCGCGGGCGAGAGGGGCCGGCCGCATTGTGGTGGCCGACGGCTCATACTACGGCACACCCAAACCTGAGCAAGTCTTCGTTGACACCGGCATGGCCGCGGCAGTGGAGGCGGCGGGGGCCGAATGGGCGGCGATGCCGAGCCACGGCTATCGCGTCTTCGCCAACGCCTCGCCCCTTCTGCCGCCCGAAACCGGCATCAGCCAGTTCGTCTTCGAGTGCGACAGGCTCATCAACGTGGCCGTAATGAAGACGCACATTGACTGCCTCGTGACCCTTGGGATGAAGAACCTCAAGGGCTGCATCCGCAACGAGGACAAGCGCGCGTTCCACAACGATCTCGACATCAACCGCGCCCTCGTGGCCCTCAACCGCCTGATCACGCCCGACCTGACGATCGTAGACGGCACGCTGGGGATGGAGGGCATCGGCCCGCACGCCGGGCGGCCGGCGAACTTCGGCCACATCTTCGCCAGCCGGCACACGCCGTCGGTGGACGCCGTGGCGGCCTCGGCAATGGGCGTCGAGATCGCTGAAGCGCGGACCCTCCAGTACGCCTTCGAGGAGGGGCTGCTGGACCCCGCGGCCATCCGCGTCGTCGGTGTGCCCGTCGAGACCATCCGCCGGCGCTTCGAGCGCCCCTACGAGGCGATGATGCGCGAGCTGCCCGGCCTGCGCCTCCAGATGACCACCGCGTGCAGCGCATGCAAGCTCAACGTCATCCGCGCCCTGCGCGAGAACCGCCAGGCGGGCATCTCGCTCCCAGGGCGTCCTATCGCGATTGGCAAGGTTGTGGGCGAGGGCTCTGCACCCCGCGAACCCGACGCGATCCTCATCGGCCGCTGCGCCGCCGAGCACGCCGTCGGCCATCGCTACCTCCCCGGTTGCCCGCCCTCGGTCGCGCGAATCAAGGACTTCCTGGCCACTGTTTGCAGTTGACAACGCCTTGCTGGCGGGCTATAGTCGGCGCATGCCATAGCTGGTTCCGGCCGGCCCATTCGCCATCCAGGTCGAAAGGAGGGAACCATGCGCAAGAGTGTTACTCGCCGCGAGTTCCTCGCCGCGTCCGCGGCGGCCGGGGCGCTGCTGGCAGGTTCGTGGAGGGACCTGGTCTCAGGCGCCGACGGAGAGGATTGGCCGCCCAAGCTGCCGACCGTGAAGATCTACAAGGTGTTTGCCGGACGCACCGGCGGCCACTATCTCTCCAGGCCAACCGACGAGATCGGCAAGTTCAACCAGTACCTCGACGGCGTGGCCAGGAAGCTCGGCGGCGTGGAGTTCGTCGGCGGCGACCTGATCCCCGACGTGAAAGTCGAGGAGGTGGCCGCGAAGCTGAAGAACGCGGACGGTGCGCTGCTCTTCCACCTGTCGGGCCACGGCGGCGATGCTCCGGTGCTGAGCAAGCTGCTCGACACGGGGGTGCCTGCGGCGGTCTTCTCGCAGCCCTTCAGCGGCCACGGCTGGATGTACTTCCCCGCCCTCGCCAAGGCGGGCAAGAAGGTGGTGCTGCTGCCCACGAGCGACTGGGGCGAACTCGACCATATGGTCGCGCTGCTCCGCGTGCCGGCCTGGATGCGGCAGACCCGTGTGCTCGTGGTGGGCGGCCCAGTGGGCACCGCCGCGGCCTGTGACCTCAAGCAGGTGAAGGAGCGCCTGGGCACCGAGGCGCTCGTCGTGAAGAACGAACAGGTGCTGGAAGCGATGAACGCGGTGGACCTCAAGGCCGCGGAGGCCGAGGCCGAGGAGTACTGGCTCAAGCCGGCCCAGAAGCTCGTGGAGCCGAAGCGCGACGAGGTGATCCAGTCGGCCCGCATGTACCTCGCGGTGAGGGCCATGATGGCCAGAGAGCGGGCACGGGCCATCACCAGCTCGCACTGCATGGGCAACCCGCGCGGCTGCCTGACCTTCAGCAAGCTCAACGACGAGGGGCTCGTGGGCGCCTGCGAGGGCGATATTGACTCGACCCTCACCATGCTGATGTTCGGCTACGCGTTCGGCGTCCCCGGCTTCATCACCGACCCCGTGTTCGACACGGCGAAGAACGCCCTCATCCACTTCCACTGCACGTCCGCCACGAAGCTGGATGGGCCGTCGGGCAAGCGGCAGCCGTTCAACATTCGCTGCCAGACCGACACCCAGGGCGGCGTGGCCCTGGAGGTCGAGAACCGCGTGGGGCAGGTGGTCACGTGCGCCAAGCTCATCAACCTCGACACCATGCTCATCTCGACGGGCAAGATCATCGAGGTCACCCACAGCCCGCTGGGCTGCCGCACGCAGTTTGTTACCGAGGTCAAGGACGCGCGTTCGATGTTCCACAACTGGGGCGCCGGCGTGCTCAAAGGCGGCGTGATGGCGCTGCTGCACCGCGCCGTCTTCTACGGCGACCACACGCAGGACATCAGGCACCTGGGCGCCCTGATGGGTTTCAAAATCGTGGAGGAAGCCTGATCACCCACGCCACGGTCCAGGGCAGGTGGCCAGTCTTCTTGTCGTGAGCTTGTCGAACGACCTTTCGGGGGCTTGCCGCCGCGATGGAGCACCGCACTCTCAAATCGGCTGAGCCTGCTGGAAAATCCCTCGACAGGCTCGGGATGACACCCGTTCGAACTACCGCACAGCTCTGAAAGGAGACGGGCATGAACAGACCGATGGGTTGTTGCCGTTGCCCCCTCAGCCGCCGGGCGTTCCTGGGCGGCTGCGCGGCAGGAGCCGCTGGGCTGATGGGCTTGAGGGCGGGCGCGGCCGATGCCCCCGTTCCGGCCGCGGGCGGCAAGGCCAAGGTGCGACTGGCCTTCACTTATGTGCCCTCGACCGGCCCCATCTGGCCGAACATTGGCTACGACTTCGAGAAGCGCAAGAAGGAGATCCTCGACAAGCTGGTCCCCGGTTGCCCCAACGTCGAGTTCGTCCCCGCCGACGTCCTCAACCGCAAGCAGGCCGAGGAACTCATCGAGAAGGACAAGGACGCCGGTTTCGATGGCTACCTCGTCTTCCTCCTGGGCCTCTGGACCGGCGCCTCGGGCCTCCTCGCCACCACCGGCAAGCCCTCGCTGTTCGTGGATGACCTCTACGGCGGCTCGGGCGAGTTCCTCACGCAGCTTCCGGGCGTCCTCCGCTCGAAGAAGCCCGTCGAGTGGGTCTCGTCGTCGCGCCTCGACGACGTGGTGGCCTCGGCCAACTGCTTCGCGCTCCTCAAGCAGGGCAAGACCGCCGAGGACTTCGTGGCCGCGGCCAAAGCCGCCCGCCTGAAGAACTCCGCGCCCATGGGCGACATGACGGCCTGCAAGGAAGACAGGGTGCAGGCCCTTGACATGGCTGAGTGCCTCAAGCGCCTCAAAGAGAAGACCATGCTCACCGTCGGCGGCGGATGGGGCATGCCCGGCATCGCCAAGACCATCGAGGACGCCGTCGGCGTCAAAGTGGTGCCCGTGGACTTCAAGGAGTTGCACGCCGCCTACGAGGCCGCCGAGAAGGACGCGGCGGCGAAATGGGCCGACAAGTGGCTGAAGACCCCCGACACGAGACTCATCGAGCCCACGCCCGACGAGATTCAGCGCTCCGGCGCCATGTACCTCGCCATGCTGGACGTGCTGAAGAAGCGCAACGCCCAGGCCATCACCATCAACTGCCTGGGCGGTTTCTATGGCGGCCACATCAAGGCCTATCCCTGCCTCGGCTTCACCCAGCTCAACGACGACGGCCTCGTTGGCGCCTGCGAGGCCGACATCATGTCCACCATCACGATGATGGTTTTCGGCACCCTCACGGGCCGCCCCGGCTTCATCTCAGACCCCGTGGTGGACACATCGAAGAACCAGATCATCTACGCCCACTGCGTGGCGCCGCGGAAGGTCTTCGGCCCCAGCGGCCCCTCCAACCCCGCCGACATCCGCAGCCACTCCGAGGACCGCAAGGGCGCCGTCTATCGCTCCCTCCTCCCGCTGGGCTACATGACCACCACCCTCGAACTCAACTGCGGCTCGAAGCAGATCCTCTTCCACCAGTCCAAGAGCGTGGAGAACATTGACGAGGACAAGGCCTGCCGCACCAAGCTCGCGGGCGACCTCAAGGGCGACCTCGAGAAGCTCACCACGAACTGGGGCTGGGGCTGGCACCGCGTGACCTTCTACGGCGACCTGCGGCCCCAGGTCGAGGAGTTCGCCAAGGCCACGGGCATGAAGATCGTCGAGGAGGCGTGAACGGCTAACCTCCCGCAGGCTCGTAACCTGCGGGAGGTTCCGAGAGCCTCACCACCGGAAGAAGCGATACGGGTCGTCCCACTCCTCGGGCCGGTCGAGGTAGAGGCCGGCGAGCCAGCGGCCCTGCTTCGGCGGATCGCACGGCTCCATCCGCAGCTCGGCGAGCCACAGGGTGCCCGGGGCGCCGTGCCAGACCTGGAACTTCGTGCCCTTGGCCGCCGTGTCGTTGGCCTCCACAGTGAAGGTGAAGGCCTTCCAGGCATCGCCCGGGACGAACTCCTGGTAGTCGAAGAACTGCCGCCAGGTCGCGGTGTTCTGAACAACGAGGCTCACGCGGGCGCCTTTCATCCCCTCGGCCCTCGCCCGCAGCGAGATGCGATACCATTGGCCCTTCTGCATCGGCACGTCGTGCTGGGCGAGCATGATCGTGGCGGGCTTCTGGTCAACCGGCGCCGCAAGCGTGAGACACTGAGCGCGGCCTGCTCCACCCTCTGGTGGCGCAGACATCTTGCCGATGCCACCGCTGAGCTGCCAGCCGTCGGCCACACCGTCGCGGTCGGCATCGGCGCTGAAATCGCCGTTCTTCAGCAGATTGGCGGCCTGTGGACCGGCGCCCACTGGCTCGGCGAAGCGGGCGAGGAGCGGCGTCTCCGCCCCCACGCCCAGATTGCCCAGGAGCCGCGAGACAAGACAACTCACCCGCCGAAACGTGCGGCGGGTCGGTATCTTCTCGGAGTCGAACTGCCAGGGGGCCAATTGGCAGAAGACCACGTTGGCGTCCTTAGCGACTGCGAGGACACCATCGCCCACGACGGTGGCTCCCCCTGAGACGAGGTTCATCTCCCTGGGGTCGCGGTTCATCACATCGGCCGGTCCGATGCCGGCCAGGGGCGACTGGGCGCCGGGCGGCTCGAAGGTGGCCGCGATATGCTCGGCCCGCTTCAACGAAAGCGCGAAGGGCAGGAAAGCGGGCTCGTCGCGCTCGGCCAGACCGATGGCGAGCACTTGGCCCCCTTGCTTGAGCCAGGCGACGATGGCGGCCTTGTGGGGAGCGAGGGCGGCACCGCCGCCCGGGCCGACGACAAGCACCTGGCCGGGCTTGAGTTGGCCCGCGAACGCGGCGACGCGGATGCCCGCCTTCTCAAGGTGGGAGCGGCCGGCCGCGTCACCGGCATAGACTACCTCGCGCCTCGGAGCCGGTTTCCAGGAGCCGAGGTAATTGAACAGGTTGCGCACGATGCGTTCGGCCGCAGGATCGCTCTCCGTGCGGCCGGTCACGTCCATCTGGCAGAAAAGGACCATCCCCTTGCCTTCGCGGTACTCCATCAGCGGGCTGTATTGGAGGCTGTAGCCGCCATCCACGATGGGCAACCAGTCGCCGCAGGCGGGCTTCTCGATGAGGACGGATGCCACGTTACCGCGATTGCCGCAGCGCCAGAGGCGCGGCACTTCGAGGCCGCACCAGGCGACGGTGGGCGTCATGTTGTAGCGGCGGCTCAGTGTGTAGTTGAGACGGGACGGGAGGATGGTCGCCTCGCCGCGCCAGTCGCGCAGGTTCTCCACGGAGAGCCCGGCGAGCGCGGGGTGGTCGGGCACGCGGGGGAAGACCTGGCGTAGGCCGTACTCCGCGATGCGGAGCCCGAGCCGTTGTTCCAACGCCTCAGGCGTCTGCTCGAAGACCAGCACCCTCAGGCCGTCGCGCACACGGGCGAGGTCCGGCCCCGACCCCGTGGCGCTTAGTGCTCCTTTGCCAATGATGAGCAACTCGGTCTGTGGGCGGGGCATCTCCGCCCCGCGTATCTCCTCGAAGGCCACCCCCATCGCGCTCAGCAGCTTCGCCGTCTCGCCCTTGGGGTCGAAGAGCGCGATCTTGACCGCTGGTTTGGCGGTGGGAGGCGAGGGCAGGACGTGAACCACGAACTCATCGGCTTGCGTCTCCCCGGTGCCGAACTTCGCCGCCATCGAGAGCCTGTAGGCGCCCGGCGGCAGGTCTTGCGGCAGGAGGATGCTCAGCGGGATGCGAGCCTGCTGCCCCGTCTCGACGCTCACCTGCTTCGCGCCCTTCACCGCGTTGGGGAGCGCGAGCGTCCAGGAGCACTCGCACGTCACGGGCACGCGGGAGTTGTTGATGGCGATGATCTGCTTCTCGACCGTTTCGCCGGGGAGGAAGTTGTGGTCCTTGCTCGTGAAGCGGGCCGGCTTGCCCGCGATGTAGGCCAGGAGCGGGCCGTTGTTGCGGACAAGGGCCTTCGCGTCGGCTGTCGCCTCCCAATCCTTGAGGTCGTAGGCCAGGTCCATCCGCTCGTAACGGTCCTCGAGGTAGTCGGGGCTGAAGCCGGGGCGCTGGAGGTTGTCCCAGTCCACCCTCAGCTCCGTGCGGGCATTGCGGTCCATGCCGGGGCGCAGGCGCCAGAAGTGGCCGTGCTCCCAGGGGGAGTTCATGGAGACGCCCCAGGTGCGGAAGGCGCGCCAGTTGTCGGTGGTGTACATGGCGATCACTTCGTGGCGGTCGTCGAAGATGCGCGAGCCGATCTCGTGCGGATAGTCCCAGCGGCGCCAGCCTTCGCGGGCGCGGGCCTGCTTGGCCTCCCAGCGCAGGTTGGTCTTCTCGGCCTCGGAGAGCTTGTAGGCCCTGTCGCCGAGGAACTGCGCGCACCATTCGGCGAAGCAGAACTCCCAGGGGACGGCGGCGGAGCCGAACTCGCGTTTGCCCTTGAACCAGCCGCGATACATGGCGAAGTCCCAGGTGAAGGGTGCGCCGTACTCGCAGGTGAAGACCGGCTTGACGCCTTCCGTGGCCCAGTGCTCGAACCAGTCGGACATCTCCTGGATGGGCACGAAGTTGGGATAGAAATTGCTCGTGTGCATCGAGCTGAGGTTGCCGGAGGAGTGGTGGTAGATGATGCGGCTGGGGTCGAGCTTGTTGACGATGGCCTCGGCGCGGAGGGCGAGCTTGACGTTGTTGAGCGACCACGGGTCGCGGTCGGCGAACTTCCCGTCTATCAGGTCGGGGTTCATGTCCTCGGCGTAGCCCGTGGCGTTGTGGCTCATCGAGTAGAAGACCACGGAGGGGTGGTTGCCCGCGGCGCGGGTGTAGAAGGCGGCGTGGCGGGCATAGCCGTTGGCCTTGTCCGCGTCGTCCATCTTCCAGTCGTAGTGGCCGAAGTGGGGCTGGGAGAGGGAGACGAGCATCCCCACGTCGTCGGCGGCGCGGAGGATTTCCTCGAAGCCGAGGTGGGAGCCGGGTTCGCAGCCGTAGTTGTGGGTGTAGACGCAGTTGATGCCGAAGCTCTTGAGGCGAAGCAGGCTCTCCTTCGCCCCCTCATAGCTCGCCCAGGCCGCGCCCACCTGGGCGTTATCGAAGGGGACGGCGGAGAGCCAGATGCGGCTGCCATTCAGATAGAAGTCCCGCCCGTCAATCCCGAACTCGCGGAAGCCGAAACGCACGGGGAACGCGGCATCCAGCGCCTTGCCATCGCCATCGAGCAGAGACACGCGAGCGGCGTGAACATTCTGCGGTGTATGCGTGTCCCACAACTTCTCAGGCTTCCATTTGCCCGTGAAGGCGATACGGCCGTCCTTCACCTCGGCCCCCTTGAAGGGCTGGCTCGTGAACTCGACTTCGCTCGTAGTGCGGCCTTCAGGCCGTATCCTGGGCTCCGACGGGCTGAGGCCCGCACTACAAGCCGCGCGCAAGACGTAGGTCCTTGCCGGGTCAAGGCCATCGAGCGTCGCCTGGAACGTCACTTCGCCGTTGCGCACCGAGGTCGTCACCCGCACGTCGCCGATTCGCGCCCCCTCCGGCGTGCTGACGAGGAAGACATCTCCGCACAGGCCGCGCCTTGCGACGAAGCCCTTCGCCTGGCGAGCCGCGTTCGTGTCGTTGTAAGACAGCATCACGCCCTTGAGCGGCAGCGCCGTGACCAGAAGCGACAGCACGTGCCTGCCCTCCGGGCGGAGGGCCGCCGTGAGGTCCACCTCGCCTGCCGGGAACCGTATGTCGCCCGCCTTCTTGCCGTCCACGAAGACCGAGGCGAGCGAGTTCACGTAATCGGCGGCGAGCGCGATGCGCCGCCCGCTCCACTCCTTCGGAACCGTGATCTCCCGCTGATACCAGGCCGCCGTCACGCCGCTCAGCTTGTCGTTCTGCCAGCTTGGGTGGGGGAACACCGTCTGGCAGTCCTTCTGCATGTAGTCGGTGATGCCGGGCCAGGAGCCGGGCACCTTGAAGAGGCCCCAGCTGCCGGCCGCAGGCTGCGTGGCATCGGGCGCGGCCGGCTGCCAGCGCCACAGGCCGTTGATGCACACCCGCTCGCGCGTCGGCGTCGTCTCGCGGTACGCTTTCGCCAGGTCCCAGACGGGTCTCGGGGCATTCTCGGCGGCCCCAAGCCAGGTTGCGGCAACGAGCAGCGAAGCCACGGTAAACAACGAGGGCAGATGCATGGGGCTCTCCTCCAGTGGGCTTGAGGCCGCGCGCCTCTACCATCGCCGAATCGGGGCGGGAGATCAAGCCCTGGTTCGGTCGCACGGCAATTGCCGTTGACAGGCGGCCCAGGCAGTGATACGCTATGTGTAAAGGCTACACACTCAGGAGCAAGGCCATGGCAACGAATCTGGCGATTGACGATGCGCTGCTCGACAAGGCGAAGCGCGTGGGCGGCTTCCGCACCAAGAAAGAGACCGTCACCACGGCCCTCGAAGAACTGATCGAGCGCCGCGAGCAGCGCAAGATCATCAAGCACCTCGGCACGTTCGAGTTCCGAAGCGATTGGGACTACAAGCAGGACCGCCGCGGCCGTGAACATCGTCATTGACACCTGCGTCTGGTCGCTTGTGCTCCGTCGTCCGCGACCCGATGCGGCGAATGAGTGGGTTCGGGCCTTCCACGCGCATGTGACCCGGGGCGACGAGATTCACCTCATCGGGCCAATCCTCGAGGAACTTCTGGAGGGGTTGCGGCTGGCGCGCGATTTCGACCGCCTGGTCGAGGCCCTGCGGTCGTTCCCACTCGTCCCGTTGGGGCGCGACACCTATGTGGCCGCAGCGCGCCTCCGCAACGCGTGCCAGCGCCGGGGCGTCCAGGCCGGCCACACTGACGCCCTGATCGCTGCCGCCTGCATCGAGCAGGGTCTGCCGCTCCTGACCTCGGACACCGACTTCGCCCGCATCGCCGAGCACTGCGAACTCATCCTCCTGCCGCCCCTTCCTGCCTGAGACCGCCTCCGCGCGATAGGCCGACCGTGAGGGACCAGAGCGACCCAAGGGACGAAGGAGACATGCTGCACCTTCGCGTCCCTTGGGTCCCTTTTGTCCCCTGGGTCCCATCTGGCATTTGACAGGGCAGACGCCGCCCACTATGATCCCCTGCGGTGTGGGAGAGCAATCCTGCGTCGTGGCCGGAAAGGAGCCGTCCGTGATTCGCTGCGCGCTGATCAGTGGCAAGGGCATGGGCATTCTGCACGGGAAGAACTTCCACGGCCTGCCCGACTCCAAGGTGGTGGCCGTGTGCGACATGGACCCGAAGCTGCTGGAGACGGCGAAGGCGGAGTTCAAGGCGCCCGGCTTCGCGTCCATCGAGGAACTGTTGGCGGGCGCCGAGTTCGAGCTGGCATTGCTCATCACGAACGAGACGCGGCGCATCCCGCCGCTGCGCCAACTGCTCGCCGCCGGCAAGCACGTGTTCACCGAGAAGCCCCTGTGCGGCATGGAAGGCCAGTACCGCGTGCGCGAGCATGACGCCTGCATCGCCGCCGCCGCCATCAAGGAGTGGAAGGCGTCGAAACTCCAGTTCGGCATCAACTACAACTACCGCTTCTTCCGCCACTTCCAGCGCCTGCACAACGAGGCGGTCGAGGGCAGGTTCGGCACGCTGCGCCTCGTGCGCGCCCGCGCCCACTTCAACTGCTGGTCGCACGTGATTGACCAGATTCTCTGGACGATGGGCCGCCCCGAGTGGGTGAGCGTGTCGGGCAACCCCAGCGAGCCGGGGGGCTGGACGCGGTTCATTCGCATGCAGTGGGCCAACGGCGTTATCGGCGAACTCGACGGCTCGAACCTCTGGGGCTACGACGACCATCCGCTGCGCATCCAGATCTGCGGCGACACGGCTTACGGCGAGGCCCGCGGCCTGGACGGCTGGTATCGCCGCTGCAAGGGCAGTTCGTGGCCGACCGCGGTCGAAGAGACCTGGGAGGTCGAGCCCGGCGTGCAGGAGTACAAGGAATCGTTCGGCCGCATGGCCGCCGCCGTCATCGAGGCGATGAAGGCGGGCCAGCCCTTCCCCGCCGATGGCGACGCCGCGTGGAACGAGTTGCTCTTCGAGGCGGCCGTCCACCGCTCCGCCCTGCACGACGGCGCCCGCGTGCGCCTGGCCGACGTTGAAAAGGCCTGCATGGCCGAAGGCTGCTGAGAAATGCCCTGGGGGGAGCTTCTTGCAAGAAGCTCCCCCCAGCCCCCCAAGAACTCCTGATCTACTTCAGGGCAGACTTGACCACCACTGCCGTGCGCCCGCTGACGGTGAGGCGGAAGAGGCGCGCGTCGGTGGCGCCCAGAGGCGTGCGCGCGAGCGGCTCAGGATGGTGCGAACGGGTCTGTTCGAGCATGTCGCGGAGGAAGGCGTCGTCCCACTCGCCCGCGTCGTCAATCTCTTTTGCGCCGCCGCCTGGGGTGTACTGCACGCTGAGCAGACGGGCCGCACGGGCGCCCGCTGACTCGTTCGCATAGTACTCGCCGTTGCCATGCGCGCCGAGGGCGAGGAACTGCGTTTCCTTGCCGTCGCCCTTGAGGACGATGGCGGGCAGCGTCGCGGGCTCGCCTGTGAAGCAGCACCCGAGGAACGCGAGCCTGCCGCGGAAGCCCTCGACTTCAATGCCGGGCGCCACCTTCTTGCGGTTGTGCGCCACCACGGCGTTGTGCAGCGTGAACGTGCCGGCGTCGGTGCAGCGCATGAACCGCGGCTCGTTGCCCGACTCGTACCACATATCGCGCACAAGCAGCCAGCCGTGCTTCGAGACGTCGTAGCTGAGGCCGTTGTTGCTCGATGCGCCGCTGAAGATGAGCACCTTGCCGCCCTCGACGGGCGGCTGGCCGGTGCCGACGACCTTGACGCCGACCCCCTTGTTCGAGCCGTGGCCGAAGTCGCGCGCCACCACGTTCGTGCGGCCCAGGCCTTCGACGAGCAGGCCCACCTCGCTGCTCGATGCGAGCACCTGCTCGAGGAACACGCGGCCCCCCTGCTGGTCGCAGCCGGCGACGACGAGGCCGTCGGCCTCCTTGCCGCCGCTGATGCTCAACTCGCGCAGCGTGGCCCGCGACGGCCCCTGGAGCCGGACGACCGGCCCCTCGCCCTTGCCCGCCCACTCGAGGCGGGTGGCCGTGAGCACGCCATCGCCCACGAGCTGCACGTCGCAGCGCGCGGGGACGGTGAGCGTGGCCTCGATGCGGTACTTGCCCGCGGGCAGGTGGACGATGGGCCGCTGGCCGAGGAGGCGAGCGGCCTCGTCAATCGCTCTCTGGATCGCCGCGGCGTCGGCGCCCGCGGCGACCTCGATGACGGGTCGCGCCTTGCGCGACAGCGGCTCGGGAAGGTCGAGGAACCCCGGGGGCACCTTCTCACGCCGCGTCACGCGGTCGTCCAGCGCTCGGAAGCGCGCTCCATGCCGCACAGCGTCGTTATGCAGGAACGTGTTCCCCACCGAGGCGGCATGGGTGTGTTCGGCGAGCTTCACGGCCGGCCCCGCGTCGAGGAGAAACACGTTGTCCAGGAGCAGCACGGGGCCGCGGTTGCCGATCGTGATCGGCGAATCGGTGGTGTTGCCCTGGAAGGTGATCTGGGCGCCCGCGCCCTGCGGCCCGGCGACGAAGAACGCCTTGGACCCGACTGAGGTGTTGTTGCGGACGCTGAAGTACTGGGTGTTGCCGATGGACATGTCGGCCTCGGCGGAACGCAGGAAGACGCTGTCGTAGACGTGGAAGTGGCCCGCCCCGTAGCGGTTGGTGACACCCACGGCGCAATCGCTGAACTCGCAGTTCCAGATCCACCAGTCCAGCGAATTGAAGTTCTGGATGCTGATGCCCGCCTTCGAGCAGCGGAGGAACTTGCAGCGGTAGACGGCCGTCTCGGCGATGCCGTTCTTCATCCCCGCCTCGATGCCGAAGGCCACGTCGCGGAAGGCCAGGTCGGACAGCTCGTTGAAGGTGGTGAACGCCTCGCCGTGGCGGAGGGCGGTGAGGGCCCTGCCCGCGCCGTCGAAGGTCAGGCGCCCGATGCGGGCATACCAGGGATTGGCGAGGAACATCACGCCGGCGGGCGCACCGTCCCAGCGGATGGTCGTGGTGCGCGGGTCCTCGCCCAGGATGCTGATGCCGGTGGACTCGTGGTGTTTGGCCCGGAGCAGTTCGAGGGTGCGGGTGATGCGGTAGGTGCCGGCGGGCAGCCAGAGCACCTTGCGGGTGGCGTCCTCTTTGCGCAGGTCGTCGAGGGCTTTCTGAAGCGCGGCCGTGTCGTCGGCCTGGCCGTCGCCCACGGCGCCGTAATCGCGCCTGGCATCGGCCCAACTGGGGAAGGGGCCGGCGAATTCCTCATCGGTCGCGGCGAGTTGAACGGGCATGCACGATGAGGCGGCCAAAGCCAGACCAAGGCACGACAGGGCGGCGCGGACCACTTGCGGGCTCCTCGGCGAGATGAGGCGGCTTGCCACGACCCCGAGCAACCGGTAGACTCAGGGATGGGCCGTCTGAAGCATGGCACAAAGAAAGAGAGGAATCAACCCTGAAACCCAACCTCGTTCGTTCGTGGGGCCTTCTGTGGGCGGTGCTCGCCGGACTTCGGCTGGCGGGGGCCGAGCCGGCCGACTTGGAGGCGCTGCTGAAGGGCGTGACGGAAATCGTCGCGCCCGGCGCGGCCGTGGGCCCCGTGGCCGTGTTCGGCGACAAGGCATTTCCCGTGATGACAGGGCGGAACGGCAAGGCCCGCCTGCCTGTGCTCGCCGCGGCACGCTGGGGCAAGGGGCGGGTGGTGCTGGCCGGCCACGAGGGCCTCTACGGCACCACGCAGCGGCCCGACCAGCGCCAGCTCATCGTGAACACCGCCACGTGGCTGGCCGGCGACCGCCCGAAGCCGATCCGCGTGCTGGTGGTGGACCACCGCCAGGTCGCGCCCGTGCTCAAGGAGGCGGGCTTCGAGGTCTCGGTCCTCGGCGTGGGGCAACTCGCCGACAGCCTGCCGAAGGCCGACGTGTTGTTCGTCAGCGGCAACCAGTTCACGGCGCCCGACCGCGGGCCGTTGCGCGACGCGGTGGCGGCCTTCATCGAGGGCGGCGGCGGCTACTTCGACGGCATCCCCGGCTGGGGCTGGCAGCAGCTCAACCCGCGCCTGTCGCTGCCCAACGACCACGGCGGCAACCGCCTGACGGCGCAGATGGGCCTCGTCATCGCCGATGGCATCGTGGGCAACACGGGCAAGGAGGGCTTCCTGGCCGACCGGAGCGGGCTCGACCTCACCCACGCCGGCCGCGCCCTGGCCGCCCTCGAGCGCCAGGCGAACGACGGCCCCAAGCTGTCGAAGGACGACCTTGCGCAGGTGGGCGCTACGCTCACCAGCGCGTGCGCCGCCGTGCCGGACGGCGACACGCTGCTCCTGCCGAAGCTCCATGCCCTCATCGCGAAGCAGGGCGAAGCCGCCGTGCCCATGCCGAAGCAGCCGCTCGGGCTCGACAACCCCATTGGGCGCATCGCCTGCGTGCTCCAGAACGCCGAGATGCGCCGTACCCCGGCCGAGAAGCTTAAGGCTCATCCCGCCGCCGCCGGCTTCCCAGGCCCCGTGCCGCCCGAGGCCAGGCGCGTCGAGAGGACCGTAACTGTGGACACCGCGGTGCCCGACTGGGCGAGCACGGGCCTCTACGCCGCGCCCGGCGAGGCCCTCGAGGTCACGCTGCCGCCCGAGGCGGCCAAGGCCGGCCTGGGCCTGCGCATCGGAGCCCACACCGACCACATCTGGGGCCACGACCGCTGGAGCCGCTTTCCCGAGATCAGCTATGCGACCGCCCTCACGGCGCCGACGACGCGGTTCGGCAATCCCTTCGGCGGCATCGTCTACATCACCGTCCCGCGCGGCTGCAAGCTCGGCCGCATCGAGGTCCGCATCAAGGGCGCCGTGGAAATGCCGTACTTCGTCCAGGGCGAGACGCCGCTGCACCTGTGGCGCACCGAGATCCGCAAGCGCCCCGCGCCCTTCGCCGAGTTGGCCACCCGTAAGATCATCCTCATCATCCCCGCCTCCGTCGTGCGTGGCCTCGACGACCCGGAGGCCCTGATGAACGTGTGGGACGCCGGCCTCGACGCCATCGCCGACCTGGCGGCGATGCCGCGCGACCGCGAACGCCCCGAGCGCATCTGCTCCGACCAGCAGATCAGCGCCGGCTACATGCACTCGGGCTATCCCATCATGACCTTCCTCGACGTGCCGCCGACCATGGTGGACCGCGACAAGCTGGTCAAGGGCGGCGCCAGCACCTGCTGGGGCTTCTGGCACGAACTCGGCCACAACCACCAGAGCGGCCACTGGACCTTCGGCGGCACGGGCGAGACCACCGTGAACCTCTTCAGCCTCTACTGCTGCGAGCGCGTGAGCAACGAGCCGGTGGCGAAGAACTCGTGGCTCAACCCGCCCCAACGCAACAAGACCGTGGCCAAGTACTTCGCCGACGGCGCGAAGTTCGAGGACTGGTGCCGCGACCCCGCCCTGTCGCTGATGTTCTACGCCCAGCTCCAGCAGGCGTTCGGCTGGGGCGCCTACCAGCGCGTGTTCGCCGGCTACCGCGCCGCGCGGTCCGGCGATCTGCCGCACAACGACGACCAGAAGCGCGACCAGTTCCTCGTGCGCTTCTCGCGCGAAGTGGGGCGCGACCTCGGCCCGTTCTTCACCGCCTGGGGCATCCCCACCAGCGAGGCCGCCCGCAAGTCGCTCGCGGGCCTGCCCGTCTGGCTGCCGCCCGACTTCAAGAGCGGCATCCCCTTCACCCTCGACCCTTGAGCAGGAGGCCCGAATGCCTCAGCCCTGGATGTGCGCGATGCTGGCGTTGGCCGCGATCGCCGCGACCGCGGGCGAGTACCCAAAGCCTAAGCCGCCCGCCGACACGGCGGGCTATGGCCAACACATTCAGCGCACGATGACGCTGCTCGCCACAAGCACGCCCGAGAAGCGCCACAAGGTGCGCATCCTCTTCTACGGCCAAAGCATCACGGTGCAGCCGTGGTGGAAGCGGGTCGAGGCCGACCTGCGCCGCCGCTTCCCCCATGCCGACCTCGAGTGCGCCAACCTCGCCATCGGCGGCTTCGCCTCGCAACTCCTCGTGCGAACCGCCGAGTACGACCTCTATCCCTTCTACCCCGATCTGCTCATCTTCCACGTCTACGGCCACCACGTGCGCTACGAGGACATCATCCGCCGCACCCGCGAGCGCACGACCGCCGAAATCCTCATCCAGACCGACCACGTGACCAAGGAGGCCGAGGACGACTGGACGAAGAAGATGAACTACACGTTCCTCCCCGCCTACGCGGCGAGATACGGTTGCCAGCTCAGCCGCATCCGCGAGTCGTGGAAGCAGTACCTCGCGGACCGCGCCCTCAAGCCCCAGCAACTCCTTCGCGACGGAGTCCACCTCAACGAGCATGGCGAGTTCCTGATGGCCGAGCTGGTCAATCAGGAGCTCGTCTACCGCCCCGACCTGCCGCAGGACGAGTGGAAGGGCCTGGTGCGCGACTACGCGGTCGGCGACGACGTGAAGTGGGAGGGCGACCGCCTGACACTGGAGTTCGAGGGCAACCGCGTGGTCGCTCTCGCCGAGCCGACCGGCGGCGGCAAGTGCCGCGTGCTTCTCGACGGCAGGAGGCCGAGCGAGTTCCCCGAGCTCTACTACCACGCCCGCCCCACCGGCACGGCCAACATCGGCTGGCCCGCCATCAAGGCCATCGGGCACGAGAAGCCGCTCGTGCTCGAGGAGTGGACCGCCACGTGCACGGGCTTCAACGACGCGGCCGATGAGTTCCGGTTCAGCGTCGTCGGCTCCGTGACCGGCCCCGACGGCGAGGGCACGGCGAAGGAGCGCTTCGTCTCGAAGTCGGGCCGCATCGTCATCCAGCCCGACGACTGGGTCTTCGCCTACGACCGCAAGGTGTCGAACAAGCCCACGCCCGACGGATTCAAGGTCCGCTGGCGGGTCCTCCCGCTGTTCCGCGACGAGTTCGAGGCCCCCACGCTCGGCGACTACTTGGGCCAGGAATTGCCCACGACCCTCGCCCAGGGCTTGCCCAACACACGGCACAAGCTCGAACTCGTGGGCAAGGCGGCCCTGAAGGCTATCCGCATCTACAAGCCGCCGATCCGTGCGCAAGCGGAGCCGTAGCGATGGAGCGCTAGCCGCTGCCGCAGGCACTCCCTCTCGGACAGGCTGGGGGGCGTTTCCTGCCCTGTCCGCTCTGGCCTATCCGCCCCATCGGTCCTATCCGTCGCATGGCGTTGCCTGCGGCCAGAATCGCAGGCGTCGCAGCCTCACGCGGATTCCTGGACAGGCTCCTAGCCGAGCACCATCACGCCATAGGCGGGCAGGGTGGCCTTGCCGCGCACGCGCTGGCCCGTGAGCAGATCGGTGAAGCGGGTCCGGCCCAGCGTCACCGCGGCCTCGTTCGGGGCGAAGTTCATCAGGAAGATGAACTGCCGCTCGCCGTCGGTGCGGACCTGAGCGCTGACGCCCTGGGGCAGATAGGCGTCGAGAGCGCGCAACAGGTCGAGCTGGTCGGCCAGGGCGCCATAGAGGTCGCTGAGGAACCGTTCGTCGTTGCGCGAGGCGACATAGAAGGCCCGCCCTTTGCCAACCTTGTTCACCGTGAGCGCAGGGCGGCCGGCGTAGAAGTCATCGCGGTAGGTGGCCAGCACCCTGGCGGTCTCGGCGTGGATGAGGGCGCAGAGCTGCCGGGCCTCGTACTCGCCGCTCAGGCCGAGGCCATTCCGCGCGATCGGCACGACATGATTGCGTTCGCTCTCGTGGATGGAGTCGATCTCCTCGTCCCAGATGCCCAGGAGTTCCCGGAGCGGGCCGGGGAAGCCGCCGAGGAAGCACAGGTCGTTCTCGTCCACGATGCCGCTCCAGTAGGTGGCGACGAGGGTGCCGCCCTTGGCGACGAAGTCGGCGAGCCGCTCGGCCACGCCGGGGCGGACCATGTAGAGCATCGGGGCGATGACGAGCTTGTAGCGGGCGAAGTCCTGCTCCATGTCGATCACGTCGGCGGGGATGCCGCGGCGCCAGAGCTGGCGGTAGTGGGCGAGGCAGTCGGCCAGGTAGCCCTTGTCGCGCCGCAGGCACTGGGCGTCGGCGATGGCCCAGTTATTCTCCCAGTCGTAGAGGACGGCAGCGTCGGGGCGGACGGTGGTGCCGACGATGGGGTCGAGCCGCTCGAGGACCTGGCCGAGCTCGGCCACGTCGCGGAAGACGCGGGTCCGCTCGTGGCCGCAGTGGTCCACGACGGCGCCGTGGAACTTCTCGGCGGAGCCGCGGCTCTTGCGCCACTGGAAGTACTGCACGGTGTCGGCGCCGTGGGCCACGGCCTGGAGGGACGACAGGAGGTGCATGCCCGGCCGCTTGAGCTTGGCCACGGGCATCCAGTTGGTCATGCTGGGCGTGCTCTCCATGAGCATGAACGGCTTGCCGCCCTTCATCGAGCGGTTGATGTCGTGCACGAAGGCCACCTCGCAGGCAAGCTGCTCGTCGGGCCGCTCGCCGTGCCATTGGGGATAGCTGTCCCACGAGATCACGTCGAGGTGCGGGGCCATCTTCCAGTAGTTGAGGCCGGGGTAGGTGCCCATCATGTTGGTCGTCACCGGCACGTCGGGCGTGAGGCGCTTGAGCGGCTCGATCTCGGCGAGCATGAAGTCGGTCGTCTGGTCGGTGACGAAGCGCTTCCAGTCGAGGTTGAGGCCGTGCACGCTGCCCTCGCCGATGGGGCTGGGCGGCTCGACCTGCGACCAGTCGGTGTAGGTGTGGCTCCAGAAGGCGGTCCACCAGGCGCGATTGAGGGCGTCGAGCGAGCCGTACTTGCCGCGGAGCCAGGCCCGGAAGGCGGCGCGGCAGAGCTCGCAGTGGCATTCGCCGCTGTACTCGTTGGAGAGGTGCCACACGAGGAGGGCGGGATGGTCCTTGTAGCGTTCGGCCAGCTTGGTGTTGATGATCCGCACCTTGTCGCGGTAGACGGGCGAGGTGAGGCAGTGGTTGTGGCGGCCGCCGTGCAGGTTGCGCGTGCGGTCGGGGCGGGTGCGGAGAACCTCGGGATACTTCTGCGAGAGCCAGGCGGGCCGGGCGCCGCTGGGGGTGGCGAGGACGGCGTAGGCGCTGTTCGCGGCCAGCTTATCCATGATGGTGTCGAGCCAGGAGAAGTCGAACTGCCCCTCGGCCGGCTCGAGGCGCGCCCAGGCGAAGATGCCCACGGACATGGCGTTGCAGTGGGCCAGCGTCATCAGGCGCATATCCTCGTCCCACACCTCGGGCGGCCACTGGTCGGGATTGTAGTCGCCACCGTGGAGGAAGTGGGGGCACTTCGGATTGATGGGCGGGTAGCGGTTGGGCATCACAGGTCCTTTCGTTGTGGACGGCTCGCGTCACTGGACGGAAGCGGGCGGCGCGTCCTTGCCCCAGACCTCGACCTCGGTGAGAGCGCACCAGCCGAGCGGCGGCTGCTGCATCAGATCGGTGAGCTGAAGCCAGGCGACCGCGCGCTTCGTGAACTCGAAGGTCTGCGGCTCGGCCTGCTTTCTGATCTCGATCTTCTCGCGGGAGCCGTCGGAGAACTCGACGGTCGCGGCGTGCCAGTGGCGGTCGTGCGGGAAGTCGGCGCGGATGTGCAGGACGAGCTTGTCCACCTCGACGGGGCGGCCGAACTCCACCTTCCACCACAGGTCGGCCCGCCTGTCCGGCCCCCACGACTGGTGGGGCCAGGGGCCGTGGCCCTTGTTCTTCGACAGGCCGTCAATGGCGTTGCGCGCCGCAAAGTCGGGCTCGTTGCGGCACTCGCTGTTCGAGGTGGCGTGCGGGAAGAAGGTGCTCGTGCCGCGCACGTCGTAGGGGTTGAAGGCCACGTTGCGGTAGGTGGCCAGGTCCTCCGCCGCGGCGGGCCGGGCCATGGCCGAGTGGCGGACGCCGGCGAACTGCTCGGGCGGGTAGACGCGCCGCTCGGTGCCCGAGGGGATCGGATACTCGACCACGCCCTGCGGAGCATAGACCAGGCACTGGGGCATCTTCTCGTTGAGGCGGACGACGAGGTGCTTTGGCCCCGTGATGCGGACGCGGTCGCCTTTGGCAAACTCCCGCTCGAAGGCCAGAGTGGCGATCCCATCGGCCGATGCCGCTCGTTGCGCGACGACGGCGCCCGCCGCATCCAGCACCTCGATCCCCACAGACCGCGCCGCCTCGCCGGCCCAGGCCGCGGCCGCCGCGAGCGCGGCAACGAAGATTCCGCGTGCGCGCATGCACGCCCTCCCCCTGGCTCCCCGCTTCCTTTCCTGCATTCCCGGCTTCCTCATCATTTCTCCGCCGCTGGCTTGCCCAGGGCTTTGAGAATGTGGGCGACAACCTGCCTGGCCAGCTCGACCGAGCCGCTTCGCATGAAATGCACGTTCCTCTCCATCTGAATCGCCTTCTCGTCCTTGAACTGGCTCGCAAAGGCGTGAAGGTCGTTGATCGCCACGCCGTGCTTGTCCATCACCCGCTTCGCGGCGGCGTTGTATTTCACCTCGTCGCCCGGCACGCGGCCCTGGGCGCCCTCGGGCACCGGCGTGGTCGAGGCCCAGATGAGCTTGGCTCCCGTCTTCTCGAGGCGGGTGACCAATTCCTCGAGGTTCTTCTCATACTGCCCCACGGGCACCTGCTGCGTGCCGCGGTCCACCGCCACGAGATTGCCCCGCTCATCTGCATACTTCAGATCGTGCAGGCCGAAGTTGAAGTGGATGACGTCCCACTTGCCGCTCCCAAGCCACTGGTCGAGCTCCTGGAGGCCCGTCGTCGTGGAGCCGCAGTTGGTCGGCGGCCGATGCACATTGGCCTGGCCCTTCAAGAGCGCGCGCACGGGCAGCGTGTAGCCAATGGAGATCGAGTCGCCGATCAGCAGCACACGCGGCAGGCCCGGCTCATCCGGCACAGGCTCGAAAGCGGGGTCCACGCGACGCTTCTCCTTTCCCCCCTCGGCGGCCGCGGCGGGCATCGCCGCAAGACACACGGCCGCCAGGGCCATAGGCCAGAGCCGACTCATCTTCCTGCCTCCTGTCGAATGGAACATTTTCTCAGCCGGAAGCAGTATAATGAGAGGGGCGGAGATTGCAAGAGCGCTGCAAGGAGAAGCGAATGCGCACCCGCGGGGCCGGCCTGCTATGGACCGCCGTGCTGGCAAGCACAGCCGCTGCCGGCACCGCCAAGCTCCCCCAGGGCGACGCCGGCATCGCGGCGAAACACCCGGGCGACGCAGGAATCGAGAAGCACCCCGACGTGGTGTTCGTCGAGAACTTCGAGGCCCCGTCCCTCGACGCCCTCAAGGGCCGCTGGAACCAGGTCAACGACAAGATCACCTCCCTCTCCAGCGACGTGCCATCCGCCAGCCGCGGCAAGAAGTCCATCCTCTTCACCCACATCGGCGGCCAGGGCGAGGGCGGCCACCTCTACAAGAACTTCAAGCCCGGCTTCGACCAGCTCTTCCTCCGCTTCTACGTCAAGTTCGACAAGGACTGCGGCCAGATCCACCATTTCATGCACCTCGGCGGCTACAACCCGCCGACGCCTCACCCCCAGGGCGGGGCGGGCACCCGCCCCAAAGGCCACGAGCGCTTCACCACCGGCATCGAGCCCTACGGCAACGCCTGGCAGTGGGACTTCTATAGCTACTGGATGGACATGCGCGGCAGCCCGCCGCGCGGGCAGTGCTGGGGCAACTCGTTCCTCGGCGACGCCAAGCCGCCCGTCCCCAAGGGCCAGTGGCAATGCATCGAAGTCATGATGAAGCTCAACGACGTGGGCGACTCCAACGGCGAGCAGGCCCTGTGGGTGGACGGCAAGCTCGCGGGGCACCTGGGCAAGGGATTTCCCAAGGGCAAGTGGACCTTCGACCGGTTCCTCCCCGGCCAAGGCGGCGAGTGCATCCGCTGGAACGACCAGAAGGGCGACCGCGAGACCTTTCGCGTCGCCCAGGGCGGCGAGCCCTTTGAGGGCTTCCGCTGGCGCAACACCGACGCCCTCAAGCTCAACTTCCTCTGGGTCCTCGTCTACATCACCAAGACCCCCCAGGGCCACGAGAGCAAGGTATGGTTCGACGACCTCGTGCTGGCCCGCAGCTACATCGGCCCTCTGAAGCCCCGCTGACGTACAGCGGCCGAAGGACAGCTAGAGCTCACCCGCGTTCGGCGCCCCGGCCGTGGCCGCCGGTGGGGATCGTGGGGCGGGGGCTGCTGCGCCAGCCAGGTCCGCCCCATAACCATCTATGCCGCAACACTTTACGCTCCCAGGCCATCCCCCCTCCCATGCTTGCTCATCGCGCAGATGAGCGAGTATGGCCGGAGCCGCAGGAATCGCCCATTCTCGGCCATCCACCCATGCTGTATCACTTCCCACCTCACAGGGTTGATACAGCATGGACAGGCTGCGCCCACCAGGCACTCGGCACAGCCTCCCCGAGGAACCCCCGGGTCCGCGACGAGCGGCCACACCCACACCTATGTCCCAGGCCAGCCGAGCCACGACCGCCCAACCCGGGGGGCGTAACTGGCCCTGGAGCATCTGGCGCCGGACTCACCACGTCGCCTCCGAACACCCGGACCCGACGCGCACTTCGCAGCGCGCCGCCCCCAAATGACCGAAGGGCAGGGAGCTGTCTGGCAGCCCCCTGCCCTTCCGCACACACCCCATCCCTCGGCGGCGCCCGCCGCCGCTCGGGTCCAGCCCTTGCCCCGCACCACGACGCCCCTTGGCGCAGGGCAAGGGCTACGCGCAGTCTCTGCGCGTCATCACCGTCCAAACAACTCCATGTTGCCGGGGACCGCCATGCCCAGAGGAATCCGCCGGTGAGGCAACCCATCCAACGATGACGGCGGGTCAGCCTGGAAAAGCTCCATGTTCCGCGGAGCGCTCATCCCAAGCGACGGCGTCTCCCGACGCCACAGGGCATCCAGAGAGGACTGAGAACTCAGCCCAAGGTACGTGGACGGGTAGAGCAACGCACGCGTTCTCGGGTCCTGGTAGCCATACCTGAGGTCTGCGCCGGGGTTCCTGGAGAGCCCATAGCTGCTCGGTGGCGGCGTCCATCTCTGGCCGACTCCCCCCGAGGACAGCGACCCATTCCCTGATGAACCGAGACTGGGCGACCGGGCAGCCAGGCTCAGGGGCGCCTGTAGCGCGGATGGCGCTTGAATGGCGGCGGTCCGGTTAGGGTAGTAGCTGCTGATCCCGACGGTCCCAGGTTCCGCCCGCCCCCAGGCCAGCAGCGACAGCCCAACACAAATGAGCGTGACCTTGTGCATCGGGTTCACCTTTCCACGCGGGTCTGATGCAAGCCCACGCGCGAGGCGCGGAGACCGCATGTCGGTGCCCGTTGACGGGCACGAGCCTTTCTGGGCGCCACCGGAGATCATGCCTGCCTCAGCCTCCTTGACTGCCCAGGGCCGAGCCATTGCCCCACCTGCGCCTTGCCAGGCCGTTGCCCGTGATTGGCGACCGCCCAGGCTCTCCCTCATTCCGGTTTGCCGGCGACCGGTTGAACGCTGATACGGTAGACTGAAAGAAGTTCGTTCCTGTGCACAAGCTCAAAGCACTCGGGAGAGTCCACAGCAACCTTGCGAAGGCGCCAATCGGGCCCAAGCGCACATGGCGTGTTGGTCACGACGAGGAACTCGCACTTGGATTCGACGACGCGCCGGAGTGGCGCGCTGGTGTCTTCGGTGCGCAAGCGCAATTCGGTGGTCTTGCGTCTGGTAGAGAAGTGCACGATGTTGCCGAAATGGGTGCAGACCCTGGCGGCCGGAGCCATGTGGTCCCGTGCCCAATGGCCCGCTTCCTCCAAGGATGCCACGCACCGAGCGACCGCCTGGAGGTCACGAGGCCGGATCACCAGTCCCCACCACGCCGAAGCCGCAAGCCCCCAGACGAGCATGGCGGACCCGGCCAACACAGGCAGAGAGCGGAACAGGCGCGGAGCGCGCCCCCTTTGGCCCGCCCACTCCGCAAGAGCCATCAGGGTCAGATAGCCACAGTAAAACAACAGCGGCACGATCGGCATCGCGTACCGCATGTCATGATGCGGCTCACCGGACGGATCAGGCCCCAGGATCAGTGCAAACATCGCAAAGTACGCGCACAGATAGGCCTCGGCGCACCCCCTGAGTGCCCGCATCCCTTTCACAATGCCAGGCACAATCACGAGAGCAAGGAATGCTGCCGCAAAGCCTGTCGGCACATGCCACCCACTTATCCCGAAAGGAGCCGCAGCCCACTCACGCAGGCGAAGCCCCACAGCGGCCATGACATAATGCACACTTCGTGCCTGCGTCAGGTGGTACCCAGCATACGATGCTTGGCCAGGCAGCGCCCACCCCCTTAGGACCCAGAAAACAACCGCTCCAGACCAGACAACGCACAACAGTCCTCCTGCGATCCAGCGGAAGCGGCCTCGGGGCATCCGCCCCCGAGCGAAAAGCACACCGTAGAGCGCCGCTGGAATGAGCACGACGCCCCGGAGGCTGGTGTAGATGGCGGCCAACCCCAGCACTGTGGCGGCCATCCATCCTGCTACCGACAATCTAGCCGACCTCAGCTCTCGCTCTACATACCACAATGCGGCAAGCGACAGGAACGCGTAGGGCATGTCCGACAATGGTCGCGAGGAGTTCTGCACGAACAATCGGTTCGTGGCTGTGAGCAGGACAATCGCCAGCGCCGGCCAGAACCCGGCCCTTGCCTTCACGAGGCCGTACACCGCGAGCAGTGCGCCGACACCGCACACGGCGCTCACAGCCTGCATGGCCCAGAAGTTCTGCCCCAGAGCGAGGCGGACAGCCGCCAGCATCAGAGGATACCCGGGGGGCACCATGGCGTGCGGGGCGAAGTTGAACGTATAGCCTTTCCCCTCCACGAGCGAGCGGGCGAGGCCCATGTACAGTGCGCTGTCCGGTGTAAGCTGCCAGATCCTCGGTACAAGGGCAAGGTACAAGGCAGCGATGGCCAGAAAAACTCCGATGAGGTTCCGCCTTCCGGGCGATGTGAGTGCCATGCATGCGTTCCGTGGCCAGAGGCCGGTGAGTCGTCGCGAAACTTCGCCCCCGGGAGACAAGGGAACCGCAGGGTGGTCTCCTGCCCCTTGCCCTGTCAGGCCCACATCCTATCGTACCATGCGGCGGGTGACCCCGTGCTGCCAGTGGCGAACTCGGCAGCTTCAATGCCCATCAGCATGGAGTCGTGAATATCGCAGTTGAGGAAGAGCCCCTCTCTCCCGAAGGTGAGCAGGTTCGGTACCCCCCGTAGCGCGCTAAGGACGGCATCCAGGTTCCGTTCGAACTCCAGGTCGTAGATGGGATACGCTTCCGCGAGGCGCAGAACACAGATACCCTCCATCGGCTTCTCGGGAAAGAGCCCCGTGGCTCGGGCTTCCTCGGCGGCGAGTTCATAGAGGGCTTGATCAGGTGTCTGCCAGAGCTGATCGCCCTCGTTGCACGAGAGCTCGAACGCGAGGGCTGTGCGACTCGCAGGCGCGCAGAGCCTACCCAGGTTCTTCTGCTCCGCGACGCGGTTGAAGCGAAACTTCGGGTCTAGTAGGTATACCCAGTGCTGGGGCATGACTGTCGGGAGGTCGACAGCCAGATTCACAAGCATCAGACTGCGGAAGCGGAGAAGGTCCGCTGCCCGCTGCGCCGTCGCATCGAGTGGCGGGGCAACAGCTCTCGCTAGAGCAGCGATAGGAATGGTTGACAGCACCCAGTCGGCGCGGGCGACAAGTGGCCCATCGGGGCTTCCAGCCTGGACCTCAGCTGCCTGACCGCCTGCAAGGCGTACCGTATTGACGACCGCATGCAGATGGATGGTGCCACCGGCTCCAACTATCTCATTGCGCAACGCATCGAAGAAGGCACCGATCCCGCGCTCAGGGTAGAAGAACTCAGTCCAGTAGGTCTTCTGCTCTTCGCCACGGCCGCCCAGAAGCTTCAGGATGATGTCGCGAAGGGTGAGCTGCGAGAGCTTCTGTGCCGCCAGCTTTGCCGATATCTGGGAAGGTGGCATCCCCCATACTCGGCGCGTGTACTGACCGAAACAGAGCTCGTAGAGTGTCCGTCCAAACCTCTTGATGCCCCATGCCTCGAATGAGTCTTCGGGCCTCTTCTTGAGGAGGTCTGTGAGCGAGCCCCAGCAGTAGTCGAATAGCATGCGCGCTGCCAGAGCCTTCGGCAGACCGCGGAGTACTTCGTAGAACTGGAACGGGTAGTGGAAGCGCTTGCCACCCAACAAGACCTGCTGATCAATCCGCTTCGGTGGTTGGCGGTGGTGGAGGACCTCGCGCCATAGCGCATCGACACGGGTTCCTCGAACGTGATAGGCATGTGGCCCGTAGTCCAGGCGGAACCCATCGGCTTCGAAGGTTGCCGACTGGCCCCCGACGCGGCCTTCGCGCTCGAAGACGGTTACCTCGTGGCCATCCTGCGTCAACCGCCAGGCCGCAGCTAGCCCCGCAGGCCCTGCCCCTAGAACTGCGACGCGCATCATGTGGCTCCTTCGTCCGTTCAGCTTTCCAGTCCGGCGTGCTCCAAGATGAACCTGTGAAGGCGGTGCAGTCCATCCTCCAGCGGTACGTGGGGCACGAAATTGTACAACTCGGCCACGCGCGCCGGAGAGACGCGGAATCGATGGTGTTCGGCGACTGCCCCCTCGTACGCGATCTGGACATCCTCAACACCGAAAGTGCGGGCCGCTGCTCGGACCAAGTCGTTCAGCGTTAGCGGCATGCCGATGCCGAAGTCAACCGTCAAGTCTGATGGCTCGCCAGTGAGCATGGCAAGGAGTCCCCGGACAGCGTCGTCGATGTACATCGCGTCGATCCAGTTTTCCCCGTCGCCGCGGAGTTTGAACTGTCGTTGCCGGCGCACACCGAATGCCTCCACAAGCCTCGTATAGATCTTCCGTGGCGGCTCGTACGGGCCATAGGCGCCCATGAACCGCACTATCACATAGCTCCCGACACTTCCTCTCTGGCGGAAGAACTCCACGAGACGTTCTGCGGCAAGCTTGGCAACCGCATAGGGCAAGGTCGGGCGCAATGGCCGACTCGGTCCTACCACTCCTGTCAGCCCTTCGTACACCGCGCCAGATGAGACAAGGACGAAACGGTCCGACTTCACCCGTTCACAGAGTCGCGCGAGTGGGAGCGCGGTGTAATTGAATTCCTCGGCAGGGTGAGCAATGGACCACGTTGGGTCGCTGCTTGAGACCAAGTGTAACACAGCGTCGACCCGCCCACCGACAAAGCATGATAGCGCTTCAGCGCCTTCAGGTGTCCCCAGGTCGCAATGGAACGGTTGTACATGGTTCAGTCCATTTGCCTCAATGAAGCCCACAAGATCTCCCCGCCGGCACCACGTCCCCACCACATCCCATGACCGGGGACAGGCCATTAGCACGTTGCGCCCAACAAACCCGGATGCTCCTGCGATCAGGACTCTCACAGATGCTCACCGTAGATAGGACTAATGGGGTTCCTGCACGTCCATGCGGTGATGATGGTAGAGGCGCCACGGGCACCCTCAGCGATCCGTCGGATGCTGGCGGCACTCGACGCATGGCCAGGTTGGCACCGAAGCCGAAGGAGAAAACTGGCATCTCACTGGAATCGCAACGCCAGTTGGCGCCTCCGAGAGCACCGCTATACCACGCGTGTCCTTCACGGTGGAGCGCGCCAACCAGGTCCACACAGGCCTGGTCCGTGCATGTCGACCTCACACGAGAGATGCTCTAGCGCGAAGCAGCCCGAGAGGAGCCCACATCGACAGGGGCTCCGAGGCATCCAGTTCGCTCGCTTCGGAGGACAGCAGCCTGCAACCCATCAGCAAGCTGAGTTCTGTAGTACTCCGCCGTACGCAAGATGCCTTCCTCCAGGTCCACCTTCGCTTCGAAGCCCAGCACCTCCTTGGCCTTCCTCACAGAGGGGATGCGAAGCTCGATATCGGCATACTCCTTGCGCGCAAAGACAATTGGCGACCTCGATTGCAGGACGCGAACAACTGTGTTTGCCAAACCATAGATCGTGACTACGGCTCTCTGATTCCCAATGTTGAAGCATTCGCCTACCGCCCTAGGATGTCCCATGGCCACCAGCACAGCCTCAATCATGTCGTCAACATAGCACCAGGCCCGAATTTGTGTACCGTCTCCGTGGACCTCGAGGGGCTCGTTCCTCAACGCGCGGAGGACGAATGTCCGCATTGCGCCTTCACCCACCTGGCCAGGGCCATAGATGTTGAAGGGTCTCACGACAGTGGTCGGGAGCCATTTCTCGTTAAAGTAAGAGATAGCGAGATGCTCCTCAGCGAGTTTGCTTACTGCATACGTCCATCGGGCCTCCCCGACAGTCCCTGTAACCGCGCCGTCGTTCTCCTCGGAGTTGAAGGCCTGGGACCCGAAAACCTCGCTCGTGGAGAAGCAGACCACCCGGTCGCACCGCGCCAATTCGGCCGCCGCGGCTAGAACATTCGCCGAGCCAATCATGTTTACCCTCATGGTGGTCACTGGGCTCTTGCTGACTGTCGGGACACCCGCAATGGCGGCACAGTGCACCACGATATCGGCCCCTTGCATCGCCTTCCTCAGGCCATCGAAGTCGAGCACATCACCTCGCACCACTCTGAGATTCGGGGCATCCGCGAAAGCCCTGTCCTTCAGGGAGTTCCTGGACATATTGTCGAAAATGATCACCCGGTTCCTCTCAACCAGTCGCCCGGCCAGAGTGGAACCGATGAACCCGGCGCCGCCCGTGATGAAGATCGTTCTGCCCTCGACCATCATAGCTCCTCCAACTTCAGGTTGGGGCACACCGCCGTCACATCCACCCTCGCGCCACAACAATGGCCCGAGCGTGCACTCCCCCGTGAAACCGCTCAGTTCCCTCTCTTGCGCCCGGCTGCGAACCAGCACTGGGTGCCTCAACTTCAGGGAGGCCGCTTGCGCAAACCGCCCAGGTTTCCCGCCTCCGCAAGCAGGCCGTTCAGCCCGGGCTCAGCGGCAGCCACCATCAGAGCCGGGCCCAACGTGCCGCGCGAGGCCACGCGCGGCGCAGGCGCGCGCGAAGAGCAACAGGGCAAAGGGCACTCCCTGGACGAGGTAGCGCGTAGCCAGTCGCCGCGGTTCCTGCGCCAGACGGTGCACCCACTCGAGCCCGGCCAGTTGCATCCATCGGGGGGCACGGCGAACTTGGCCGCCCAGAAAGCTGAAGCTGATGCCCACCCCGAGCCACCAGGCGCCAGGCAAGCCGCCCCGCAGGCGACCGATCAGCCGCTCCTGCTTGGGCGAGCCGAGGCCTACGTAGACGATGTCGGGCCGTGCGCGAAGCAACCGCTCTTCGATCGCCCCCATCTGGTCGGAAGAGCCTTCGAACCCCATTGGGGGGCAGTCCGTCCCGACCACCTTGAGGCCCGTGTAGCGTTGCTGGAGGCGAGAGGCCGCCGCCACGGCCGAGCCCGCAGCGCCGCCGAGGAGGTACACCGACCGTCCTTCCCGCGCAGCCGCAGCGCTGAGACTTGAGATCAGGTTCGAGCCCGCGACACGTTCCGGCAGCGGCGTGCCCTGAAGGCGGCTCGCCCAGACGAGCGGCATCCCGTCGGCCACCATCAGGCAGGCCCCCTGGCAGAGCCGAGCATACTCGGCGTCGCGCACGAGGCGGCGCAGGTGGTCAAGGTTCACCGTCACCACCCACCCCCCTCGGCCCGCCTTCAGCCGCTCGAGGATGAGGGACACGCATTCGGCCTCGCGGACAGCGTCAAGCCTGACGCCACACAGCGTCACGGCAGGCAATCCGGGGGCCAGTCTACTGGCCAGTTCTGCCGTCGCCATCTTCCACCCGTGGGTAGCAGGCCTGTGAGGCGGGGCAGGCGTCCCGTTCGGTGCGTAGCCAGGTTTTCTGGCGGTTGATGAGGAACGCCAGGTAGATCGGCACTTTCCAGGCTACATAGACCGGGACGCGAAGGAGGACACGCAAGGGGATGATCTCTCGCCCAAAGCGCCCCCACGCCATGAGCACGGCGCCGGCGAGCATCGCCCCGCTCACCCCGAGCAGCGCTGCCGGCCACGGGCTTGCCCCGAGCAACCATGCGACCAGTGCGCCTCCCGCCGCCACAGTCCACGCAAGGAGAAGCAGGGACAGGGGGGGGACCGCGAGGTCAAGGGCCATGGCGAGCAGGTCCCCTCGCCGCTGCTTGAGGGCTTCGCGGAGCAGCCGTGGCGTCTGCCTGAGCAGCGTCTGAAGGTGCCCGTGTTCCCACCGGGTCCGCTGCGACACCGCGGCGGTTTCCTTGCCGGGAAGTCGCCCCTTCACCAACGCCTGGGGGCAGAATCGGGGCGGGTGTCCCGCGATGGCAAGGTCGAGGCCCAGTTGCATGTCTTCCACTATGCTGCCGCTCGCCAACGGCGCCCTAGCGGCAACTGCCCACGGCATGGCGACGCCCATCGTCAGCGGGCAAGGGAGCCCGAGCGCAGCGAGGCCAGTCGGCCTGACGAGGTTCTTGATGGTGAAGGCAAGGCAGGAGATGCGATCGCGTGGCGCGGGATCGAGCGGTGGATCGAGCAGATTGACCGCTTGAGCCGGGCATCCGGTGGACCATGCCGCACGCACCAGACTTACCAGCGCGTTCGGATCGACCTGCGTGTCTGCGTCCAGGAGCACCACTACATCAGGCGGATCATCTCTGAGGTAGTCAATACCGTACGCCAGTGCATAGCCCTTGCCCCGCCGCTCCGGGTCATAACGCTCGATCACGGTAGCGCCCGCTCGGCGCGCTGCCTCAGCCGTCCCGTCGGCGCAGTTGTCTGCCACCACGAGCAGCCGGTCCTCCCGGGTCAGTTGAGGAAGCAACGATGAGATCGTCGCCCCGATCCCGGGTTCCTCATCGTGGGCAGGGATTAGCACGGCAACGGATGGCCGCGGCGCCTCGGGGCGGTCGGCACTTCGCCTTCGCAGCAGCACGGCGGCAGCGCACTCCAGAAAGAGAACGGCGACCGGGATGAGCAGCCCGACTGCCAGTCCGAGGAGGAGGAGGTTGACCGCGAGATGCACGCGTCTATTCTCCGCTTTTTCCCGTCGTGCCATCACGGAAGAGCGCCGCGAGCTTCGTCGCTTCCTTTCGGACGTCGTGCAGTTCGGCCACGCGGGCGGCGCCGGCCCTGCCCATGGCCTCAAGTCGGTTGGTCGGCGAGCTCAGGGCCTCCCGCAGCGCTTCGGCCAACCCGTCAACAGAGGCTGGGTCCACCAACCAGCCGTTCAGGTCGTGCTCAACCAGTTCCCCAACGCCGCCTACCCGCGTCGCGATCACAGGCCTGCCAAGAGCCATGGCCTCCATGAGCACTACAGGGAGACCTTCGGCGAGGCTCGGCAGAACAAGAGCCCGAGAATTCCGGATGGCATGGCGCACGTACGAGCTATCCTGGTTGCCGCTCAGTGTTACGCTGTTCGTGAGGCCCAGTTCGCCTATCCTCGCCGCGATTCCCTCCCGAAGCGGCCCGTCACCAATCATCGCCAGATGGATGTCCACCCCGTCGCTAGAGAGCCGCCTCACGGCTTCCAGGAGCAGAGGAATGCCTTTCTCGGCGCAGAACCGCCCCACAAACACGAATCTCGGAGCTTCCGGCACGGGAGTGATCGTCGCGCTGAGGAATTCCGGGGCCACGCAGCAGCGCACCAAGTACATGCGCCCCCACGCCTGCTCTGGCGTGAAGACCATACACTGGCTCATGGAGTAGTGGCTGACGCAGGCTGTGAACCGAGACCGGGCGATCTTCTCCCCCAGGGCCCATCGGCGTGGGTGGAAGAAGATATAACACCCATGTATGGTCATGCTATATGGGATGCCACTGATGCAGGATGCAAGCATGGCGACTGTCGCCGAGTTCTCACCGAAATGGTTGTGCAGATGCTGGACCCCGGCCAACGTCATCAGACGCGTGAGCAGCATCGCCTCCAGCAGATAGGCGAAGTGCCTGGCCCGCCCACGGAGCCCCGGTTCGCCAGTGCGCCACATCAATGCGATGTAACCGTCCGGTGAAGCACATCTTTCCAAGTTGAGGCCAGTGTGCGATGATAGT
>DAOOIT010000020.1 GCA_035384565.1 Planctomycetota bacterium
CGCTCGGCAGAGCCCTCCCGAGGAACCGCCATGTCCGCGAGGAGCTGGCATGCCCACGCCCTGCACCGGGCCAGTCACGCCAGGATCGCGAAACCCTGAAAAACCCGTGTTTATGTTTCCCTCGCCTCATCGTGTGCCTGGTCTCGCATCTTGCTGGTTGGCGGCTGCGACGGCGAGGGTGTAGCGGGGCCAGTGAGCGGCTGTCTTGTGAAACCAGTCGCGCGGCAGGGTGGGGCTGGAGTGGTGGTAGCGCTCGGGGAGGTCGCCATCCTGGACGACCGCGAGGATCATGAGCTGTTCGCCGGCCATTCTCCAGGGGCCTGGCTCGCGGAGCTTGGGGCCGCCGGGGCTTGCGGAAGGCTTCTCGAGCCAGGTGCGGCACTTCTCGGGCGCGCCGAGGCCAAGCCAGGGGAGCCGCAACTCGGCGGTGTAGCCGGTGTCGGCGTCGGAGGGGTCGTTGAGGGTGGAGGGCTTGCCGTCGGCGCGCGGCTTGAGGCGCACGGCCTTGGCGAGGGCGTGCGGCCCGTCGTCCTGCATCCACAGCGTGTGGCCGAAGAGGATGCCCCAGGTGGCGATGGAGAGCTGGCTGACGCGCCAGGCGGGGTCGGGCACGGTGATCCACACGTCGTTGAAGTGGTTGGCGGCGTTGTGATGGAGCTCCCAGAAGAAGCGCTCGTCGCCGAACGAGAGAAAGAACTCGACGACGTCAATCTTCTTCGCGTCGTCCCAGATGACGGCGCCCTCGCGGCGGTTGGCCGGCGGCCCCTCGAACTCGCCGGTGCCGGCAGCGACGAGGTTGCGGTCGAACGTCTCGTAGGCGATGTAGAGATAGTGGTCGTCCCAGGCGAACCGCGCGGCCAGGCGGGGCTGGTCGCTCAGGGCGCCTGTCTTGCTGAGCAGGTAGTCGGCGCGCACGATGTCCGCCTCTCTCCAGACCGGCTCGTCGAGAATGCCGTCCACTGTGATGGGCGTGGGCGTCTTCGGGATGGCACCCGCCCCCTCCGCCGCCAAGGCAAGCGGCCAATGAGCAATGACCAATGACCAAGTAAGAAAGAGCCAGCGGCCACCCGCCTTCTGAGTTGAGCCTTGGCCATGGGTCATCGGGCACTCCTTCTCATCTATGGAGGGTAGGCTCGCACCAGTTGGCGGCGTCGGACTTGTTGCCATCGCCGGCGTCGGTGACGACGAGGCGCAGGCGGTTGATGCCGGTGACGTCGAGGGCCACGTCGCGGGGGGCGTCGAGACCCGACAGGACGGGCGAGGCCCAGAGCTTGCGGCCGTCGGCGTAGGCCTCGAAGACGACGGAGCCTTTGCCCTCGGTGACGGCGTCCACGCCCACCCTGGCGGTGAAACGGGCGAACTGGCGGTTCAGCGGGTACTCGAGGAGGCAGTTGGCGAAGGTGCCGATGCCGTTGGCGAAGGCGGCCTGCCCCACGGCGAGCGGCCCGCCGACGATGTTGCGGCCGAGGCGCGGCTGGGCCACGTTCTGCTCGACGTGAATGGCGCCCACGGCGCTCAAGGGGAAATCCCCGCCGCGGTACTCGAAGACCGCAACCTCCCGCGGGCTTGAGGGCCCGCGGGAGGTTTGGGGCGCCGCACGGTCGGAGCGCAGCTCGATCTCTGCCTTCGCGACGCCAGCCAGGGCCTCGGGCGGAATCACGAAGATGCACTCGCGCGGCCCGCCCGACAGCTCGGGGGCCGAACGCGTGAGGTCCCACGTTCCGATAGCCTTGCCATTGACGGCCACCTCGGCCTTGAAGCCCTCGCCTTCGAGCACAAAGCGCTGGCGGAGCACAAGCCCCGCGCCCTGGGGCACGGCGATGGAGAAGCGTGGCGCGGCCTCCGTGGCCGCAGGACGGACCACGGCGAGCAGGCGCTGCGGCCAGGCGGGCTCAGCGCCGTCGCGCACCCACAACCTGGCGAGCGCGTCGCGCGCCCGCGCCCAGTCGCCCTCGCCCAGCACGAACGCCACGGGCACCTTGCCCACGGCGTGCCAGCCGCCCTCGGCCGGCACGGGCGAGCCGAAGACGTCCTCGGCCGCCTCGACGCCGAGGCCGGCGTGGGCGAAGGTCACAGCTCCCGCATCGTCGTTCCGCCACACGATGGCCGCCACCTTGCCGTCGCGGCGCTTCGCGGCCAGGCAGCGGGTGCGGGCGGGCACGATGTCCTGAATCTCGACTGGCTCGGCGGCCTGGAGCTGCGCGAGCCATTGCCGCGCGCGCAGCACGCCCCACCAGGCGGGCTTGAGCTGGAAGGTGGCGGGCCGCTCGGCCAGTGGGGGCACGAGCAGTTCGCGGCGATACGCCAGGCCCAGCCCCAGGCGGGCGAAGTCGTCGTTGCGAATGGCCAGCGCGGGCCGAATGCCGGCGCCGTGGAGCAACAGGTCCGAGCGGGCGAGATAGGCTGCCTGCTCGAAGGCCCCGATCCTGCCCGCCGCCGCATCGGCCGCGGCGGGGCCGCGTTCGGCGCGCTCGACCGCCCAGTCGAGGTCGGTGAGGAGGATGCTCTTCGGCTCCTTCGAGCCCTTGGCCAGGGCGTCCGCCAACTCGCGGACGTAGGCCGGCACCAGGGCGTCCTCGGGCGAGAGCCGCCCGACGTCGAGGCGCACGTTCACGCCGGTCACGCGGTCGAGCGCGCCCAGTTCGGCCAGCTTCGCGACGTAGGGCACGGCGGCGGCCCGGCTCAGGCCGCCAATGAGCAGCGGCGTCTTCGGACAGTAGCGGCGGCGCCAGGCGTCGGCCGACGCCATCATCCTGGCGAAGCGCTCGGGCTCGACGGCCAGCGCCCCTGCGTCAGGGCCGTTCCAGAGCACGAAGCCGCCCACGTCGCGCCCCGCGCCGCGCATCACCTCGCACACGTAGTGGTCCCAATCCTCGAGCCGCTCGGGCACCAGGAAGGTGTCCACCGCGTGGCCCGCGTCGCGCAGGCGGCGCTCGAAGGCGTCGGCCTTGAACTGATCGAGGCCGATGCCGGCCGCCCAGTAGGCGCTGTAGCCCAGCAACACGTGCGGCTCGCCGCCCGCGGCGGCCACGCGGCGGGCGCGCTCGCGCAGCGAGTCGAGTTGCACGTTCCCCGGGTGGTGCTCCACCCAGTCCCAGTCCTCATCCACGAACTCATAGCGGTCCCCCACGGGGGCCCGCAGTTTCCACTCGTCGCGCAGGGCGGCGAGCCAGGCATCGCCAAGCACGGGGTTGAGGTCGGCCACCAGCACGTCCTCCTCCACCGAGGCCAGCACTGCGTTCCCCTCGGTGAGTCGCAGGCGCAGGGCGTAGGCGCCGACGGGCAGGCCCTTGGCAGCGACGACGGCCTTCGCCTCGCCGGGTTGCAGGGTGAGCTTTTCGTCGAGGCCGGCCACCTGCCGCCCGCGCCAGTCGAACACACCGCCTGACAGAGCGGCCGAACGGGCCACGGAGTCCCCGTTGGCCACCGTAGCCTGCACAGCGCCACCCGGGGGCACGACGTTCGACTCGTCGGCCCGGTCCCACGCCAAGGTCAGCCGCTCGGCGGGGGGGAGGTGGGTGCGCACGACGATATCGTCCACGAAGAGGCTGCCGCGGTCGCGGTCGGCGCTTTGCGGGTCCACGGCCAGGTGCAGGCCGAGCGGATAGCTGGGCGCGAAGCCGAGGACAGGCTGCGGTTTGTCCCACGACGGCGGGATGGGGGGCAGGCGGAAATCGAGCTTCCGCCAGCCCTGCCAGTCCACCCGCACGGCGTTCGAGTAGCCGCAAGCATCCCGCTTGCGGTCCCCCTCGACAAGCGGGACGCTCGTCGCCACCGCCCTGGCCAGGAAGAGGTCGAAGTCGCGGCCGTGGCCCCCGTGGCTGACGCCGCGGGTGTCGCCGACGACCGGGTAGAAGAGCGCGCCCGAGCCGTCGCCGTGCAGCCACAGCGACAGCTCGACGGGCACGCCGGGCAGGGCGGGGTCAATCGAGGCCACGACGAGCAGGCGCGAGGGCGGCAGGCCGGGACGCTGCGGCGGGGACTTCGCCTTGTCCCACGCGAGCGCCAGCGAGCGGCGGCCGCCGTGGGCCTGCTCGGCGCTGGTGCGGGCCGCGGCCTCGCCGGCTGGCGGCGCCGTCTCGAGCGTGTGGGCTTTGAGGCCCAGGTAGCCGCGGTCGCTCTCGAAGTCGGCCAGGGCCACCGTGGTGTCGGGCTTGGCGAGAATCAGCTCGCGCGCAGCCGACACCCCGGCGTCCGCGGCGTCGGTGGCGGTGATCTGGAGCCGTAGCGGCCCCTGCCGCCGCGCGGCGTCGGGCGCGGCCTTCGCCAGGTCGAGCCGCAGCGTCTTGGCCTCGCGCGGCGCCAGGTCCAGGTCCGCCTGCCCTTTGCCGCTCACCTCGTTCGCGCGGTCGAGCATCGCCCAGATGACCCGAACCTTGCGCGCGCGGACGGGGGAGGCGTTCTGCACGGTCGCCCAGGCGCCGTGCGCGGGGTCGAAACGCCGCTCGGGGTCATCGGCGCCCGCGTGCAGGGCGAGCGCGCCCGCGGCCTCCTGCTGCGTGTGCACGATGAGGCTGCCGATGAGCACGGTGCCCTGGGCTGGCGGGGCCGCCGCCTCTTTGCCCCGCGGCGGCTCGATGCGGAAGGCGGTCAGCTCGAGCGGGAAGTCGAGTTCGGCCGTCGAGCCGCGCGGCGCGTTGCTGCCCAGGCCATCGCCAGGGAGCGGCACCTCCACGTAGCGCCAGCCCGTGAAGTCGAGGGTGCACAGCTCGCGCTCGCCGTCGTAGATGCGCTTCCAGCCGCCCTCCCAGAAGTCCGCCGAATCGGTGTAGTCGAGGAACAGAGCGTGAAGCTTCGCCCCGCTGCCGTCGCCCTTCACCCAGGCGCCGAAGCGGAAGGCGTTGCCCGGCAGGTAGCGCTCGCGGCCGCAATAGACCACGGCATCGCCCGCATAGTCCACGCGCAGGGCGAACTGGCCGAGCGGCACGGGAGATTGGGGATGGCGGGTTACGGATTGCCGACTCGCAGCCAAGTCCTCGATCCGCACGCGCGAGATGGCGGCGGCGGTCTGGGTCCAAGGGCTGGCGCGTTGGGCCTCGCCGTGGGTCCAGCTCACCCACGAGCGCGGGTTCTGCCGCACGTCGGCCGGGTAGCCGGCCGTGAACCAGCGGCCGATTGCATCGGACATGTCGTCGAAAAGGAACACGCTGTTGGCCATCACGAGCTTGTGCTCGGACTTCTGGGAGAGCTGCGGGAGGTCGCTGGACACGACGTCGCACGCGAGGGTGAAGGGGGGGAGATAGGCGTCAAGCTTTTCGGGGGCCAGCTCGAGCTTCGTTTCGCTCGACTGCCCGGCGGCAAGCGGCACGTCGAAGTCGCGGTCCGCCACCACGGTCTCGTTGCGGTCGGTCAGGGTCAGGCGGGCGCGCGCCCGGGCGGGCGCGGCCACGAAGCTGCGGACGTCGAGCGCCACGGCCACGCGGGTGCCGAAGTCGCGCGCGGGCGGCCCGATGAGGCGCGTCGCCATCGTGGCGGGCGGAGGAGCCCCCGAGGGCTCCAGCCGCAAGTCGTCGAGCAACACGATGGCCTCGGCGCGCTCGCCCTCCTTGCGGCGGCCGTGGAACTCGATGCGCTCGAGCCACATCGTGCGCCCCACGGGCACGGAGCGTAAGTCGAACGCCACCTCGCGCCATTCGGCGAAATCCAGCTTCACGCGCGGCAGAGCGAGGCGCGCGTGGTCCTTCAGACGCCGCTCGCCGCGGTCGTCGAGGAACGATTCGGCGTGATACACGGTGAGTTGCATCTCGTCGCCCGATCCGTCGGGCTTCACCCACAGCTTGAGTTGGCCGGGGCCGGAGATGCGAATGGCCTCGTTCGGAAACTGGAGCCAGACCTGCTGGGCCTTGGGCGTCAGCTCGTAGGCGAGCCGGGCGGCGGCGAGGCCCACGCGTCCGTTCTCGAAGTCCGCCTCCGCCGTCACGGTGCCGCGGCCGGGCAACGGCGCGGTGAAGTTCTCGACGAGATGGTAGCCCGCCCCGGATACGGCTGCGGCGGCCCAAAGCAAGTGCCCGAGCACGAGCCCGAGTGGCCAACCGTCGGCAATCGGCAGTCGGCAATCGGCAGCTATCACTTGGCTTCCACCTTCGGCTTCGGACCCCACACGATGGCGGCCCCTTCATAGGTCACATAGGTCCGCGGCGGGCTGCGGAAGTCCACCTCGGCCTGCGCAGCGATGAGAAACAGCCTGTCGCCGCAGGGCACGGCCGAGAGGACTTTGCCCGGGCTCTCGGGCAACACGAGGCGCGGGTCGGGCTGGCCGTCGGCCCGTCGCAGCACGAGCACGCCCCTTTCCGTAGGCACGATGGCCTGGGTCTGCGTGGCGAGCGGCTGGCCGGCAAGGCGAGCGCCGAGCGGCCGCTTCCACCGCACGGCGCCGTCGTGCGTCACGAGCGCCGCGTCGCCCTGGTCGCTGGCGAAGAGCACGCCGTCGTCGCACACGAGCGGGCAGGTCGAGATCGTACCGCCCAACTCGCCCGCCCACAGCGCCTTGCCGCTGGCGGCATCGAAGCCGAGCATCCGCCCCTCCTCGTCGCCAATGTAGACCCGCCCGTCGCGCACGGCGGGGCTGGAGCGGGTAAACGGCGCGAGCGGCGCCTTCCAGGTCAGCGTGCCCTTGTCGGCGTCCACGGCGTAGAGCGAGCCGTCCCAGGAGGCGAAGAAGACGCGGGGCAGCGACGCCCCGCCCGCAGCGATGCCGCCAAGGGCCGGCGCGCTGCGCACCTTGCCGCCCGTGGCGAACTCCCAGAGCAGGATGCCGGAGTCCACATCGAGCTTATAGAGCCGCCCGTCGTCGGACCCGAAGTACACTTCGTCGCCATCGGGTGTGGGCGCGGAGTACACACGGCCGCTCGTCTGGTACGACCAGAGGCGCATGCCGCTGTCGGCCACGGCGTGCATCTTGCCGTCGGCGGTGCCCACGAGGAGCCGCCCCGCATAGCGGGCGGGCGTGGTGGTAGGCGTGATGGTGCCGAGGCCCCACGTTGGCCCCGCCTCGACCTTCCATTTCGGACTTCGGGTTTCGGGTTTCGGATTGCCGCCCTTCGTCGCGTCGGACTCCTTCAGTTGGACCGAGCGGAGGCTGCCGCCCGCTTCGCCGTAGGCGAAGGCGCCGCCGGCCACGGTGCCGCCGACGTTGTAAGCGGGCGCGCCGATGCGCACCCGCCCCAGCTCGGCCAGTTCGCCCACCAGGTCGGCAGGCGGCTTCGCCGGCACGTGCGAGGGCGCGGCCAGGAGCATCGGCGTCGCCTCGGCATCGTCGGCGAAGCGCTTCCCCGCCCCGGCCATCTCGGGGCCGCCGGGCGGGCCGTAGACCTCGATCTCCGTGAGGCACTCCTTGCGCGAGCCGTGCAGCCCGGGCAACACCTTGAGCGAGTCGGTGTGCAGCAGCTTCGGGAAATGCACGACGACGAACCGGCGGCGGTTGCCTCGCACGAGCGAGACTGCCTCGGGGATCCGCTTCTCCATGTTGTTCGCCAGAACGCTGATCGTGCGGTATACATTGTCGGGCGTGGCGTTGTTCAGGTAGAGCACCAGGTGCGACACCCAGGCGGGGCGCGTGAGCACCACGCTGAACCCCGCGTCGTCGGGCTGGTAGAACCAGATGGGGCCGAGGTCGTCGAGGCGGCCGTTGTGCAGGAACGCCTGCTCCTGCGTGAAGCGGGTGGCGGTGGTCACGAGGCCCTGCTTGAGCACGACCACGCGGTTCCGGCTCCGGAGCTTCTCTTCGAGGCTGGGCGGGATGCGGCTGTACTGCACGCGGATGTCGCGCACGAAGGTCGGCTCGACCGCGTGCAGCTCGGCATTGGCGAGCAGGTTGGCCGAGGGGAAACGCACCGTGCGGAAGCTCGCGTCGTCCACCGCCACGGCGCCGCCTTCGGCCTCGAAGCCCACCTCGATGGACTGCGTGTCGGCCATCGTTTTCACGGCGAGGCGGCCGAAGGCCCACTCGCCGGGCCTGCCCGCGAACTTCGAGGCCGTGAGCGTCTCCTTCGCGCCCTTCAGCAGCGCCCCTGCCACTAACCTCCCGCAGGTTCTGGAGGCTGCGGGAGGTTCGGCGCGATAGAAGAACTCGAGCAGATAGGTGGCCGAGGGCACCACCTTGCGCTGAAGCGGCTGGGTGACGAGCTGGCCGGGGGCCAGGTGCAGCGCCTTGCCGCCCGAGCGGGCCGGCGCGGCGAGCCGAGTCTCGCCCTGCGTCGCGCGCCAGCCCTCGGGCGACTCGAAGCCGCCATTCGCCAGTTGTTCGAGGCCCATCCGCAGGATGCCATCGTAGTCGCCGGGCCGGTCGTCGCCAACGGGAAAGAGCTCGGCCGTGCCGTCGGGGTCACGTTCGAGCGCGGCGCGCACGTAGCCGGGGTAGTCGCCGCCCGGAACCTCGTGGTGGTCGCGGAGGCGCGTCTGCCAGAGCGCCTTGCCGTGGGTGTCGAGCCGCACGACCGTCCCGTTCTGCGCCCCGGCCACGAGGCCGTCGGCTGTCGCGCACAGCGTGGCGGCGAAGGGCAGCTTGTGCTGCCAGAGGGTTCGGCCAGTCGCGAGGTCCATGCACTGCACCAACCCGTCGCGGTCGCAGCGGTAGAGGCGCGTCTCGTCGCCGCTCACGGAGTCCAGGCCGGGCACGAAGATGCGGTCCGCCTCCACAGCCCAGCGGCTCTTGCCATCGGGAGCAAGACGCTGGGCAAGCGTCGGAGCCGTCGCCAGCTGTGCGCCGTCCTTGAGCCAGCGGCCTTCGAACGGCACGAGCGCGCCGCGGGTGCCGTCGGCGTGCAACGGCGCGGCCACGCCCTGCGTGTGCATCCAGGGCGTCTCCGAGTGCGCGGGCCAGGTGAGATGCCAGCCGGCGGCGCGGGTTTCGTTGCCGGGGTCCTCGGTGTTCTCGGCGAGCGCCCGGCCCGTGCGGGCGTCCAGAATCATTGGCACGTATTGCCACACGGGCGCGATCTTGTCGGGGGCGAGCTGGGTGGAGCCGCAGACGCGGTATTCGCCGTGGGCGAGGCGGGTGCCGTCGGGGCTGAGGGCGAAGTCGCCCACGGCCACCGACTTCCCGAAGGCGGCGCCGGCCGTCTGCACGGCCTCGGCGGGGTACGACGCGATGGCCTCGGCTCGGTCGCGGTACCACATCTTCCGCCCGTCGAAGTCCACGGCCATCAGCCCGGTGCGCCCGCCGATGAGAATCTGCCGCAGCGGGGCGTTGATGGCGAGGTCCACCTCGGTGTTGATGGCGCCTTCCTGATAGGTGTTGAAGCCGCCGTGGAAGTCGGGCCACTCGGTCGCCGCGAAGCGCCGGAGCACGCGGCCGTCGGCGCCGTCGAGCAGGAAGACGAAGAAGCCGCGGCCCGTCGCCGCCACCGCCCGCTTGCCGGCGTCGTACCAGCGGGCGACGTAGACGTTGTGCTCGGGCAGGAACTGCTTCCAGAGCAGCGTGCCCTCGCGGCTGAAGCAGAAGAGGTTGTGGCCGAAGCCCGTGGTGCCGATGAGCGCGCGGCCCGAGGCGGCGTCCACGTCCACCGCGCGCACCAGGTCCTCGCGGCTGATCATATCTCGGAAGGCGGATGGTTGGGTGGGCGGATGGGTGGATGAATGCAGGAGAGGCGCCGGCGGTGCTTCCTTCGGTTTCGGCTCTTTCGCCGCCGCCCCTCCATTCATCCATTCATCCAACCCTCTGTTCGCGAATGCACCAGTCCCTTGCGCCATGCCCTCCTCGTCGTTAGCCAGTATCGCAATAGTGTCGTGCTCGTTGGAGAAGCCGCGCCGCACCCAGGCCACGACGGCGCGGCCCGGGCCGGGGAAGCCGGCCGACACAGGCGTGTCGAGCACGTCGCGGCGCACGAGGGCCTCGATGAGCCGATTCTCGAAGCGCCTGCCCAGCAGAATGAGGGGGGCGTCCACGAACAGGCCGGGGTCCACGAGGTTGCCGCGCCACAGGCGGGCGCCGTCCAGCGTGGGCGCCTCGTCATTCCAATCGGCAGGCAGGCAGATCACCTCGGAAACACGCGCCACCCTTGCGGCGCGGCCGCTCGCGGCGAGGGCCTTGGCCAGGGCTTCGGCGTGGGGCCGCACCCAGGGCTGGTCATCGTCCACGGCGATCGTCACCGCCTCCTTGCCCGCGAGGAAGTCGCGCACCCGCTCGGCGTCGCCGATCCACACGGGGCGGGTGTCGAGCGTGGCGGAGGGCGCCTTGCCGGGCCTCACCTCGATGGCGGCCTCAGCGACGGCGCCGCTGATCAACTCACGCACCCGCAGCCGCCAGGCTCCTGCGGGGATGCTGGCCGGCAAGTGGATCGCGCTCCGGTGCTCCGGCGCCGCGGCGCGGTAGAGGGGGAAGTCGGCGGCAGGCAGGCGGCAACCGGCAGGAAGAGCGGAGGGAGGCGCGAGGGTGACCTCGATGGGAAATGCCGCATCAATGGGCGCGCCCGACTTGTCCTGGACGGCCACCTGGTACTCCAGGTCGGAGCCGGCGACCACGGCAGCCGGCGCGGCAAGCGCCACACGGCCAATCTCGGCGGGGAGGAAGGCGTAGAGCTTCCCAGGATAGTACCGCAGGTCGGCCTGGAGCGACATCCAGTCGCCTTTCGGCGTCGGCTCGCTCTTCACCGCGACCGGCTTCATCTCGAGCACGTCGTAGCACGCGGGCGGGCGCTTCGGGAAGCGCAACGTCGGCGCATCAGGGGCCTGGTAGAGGGTCTTGTAGAGACCTGTGAACTTCGTGGGCGCGAAGTTGGGCACCACCAGGTACTCGGCCTGGCCGCAACGGAGCCAGTCGGGGCCGACGAGAAGGCTGTGCTCCGCTGCGGGCGGGATGCGTTTCGACAGGAACGCCCCGACCAGCCTGGTCATCTCCTCGGTCTGGTCGAAGACGGTCTCGAACTCGAAGTCAATGTTGCGCGGGAAGGCGCCGCCGAGCTTGTCATCGTATTCATCGAGGTCGGAATCCAGCCGCACGATGCCCTCGATGGGCAGCCGGCTCGAACGCTCGACGGCCACCGTCTTGCCCGCGTCCACGAGGCGCTTGAGCGCGGCGAGCAGGTCGGGCGGCGTCTCCCCCTCGAGGGTGAAGCCGGGCGCGAACACCACCTCATAATCCATCCCCCTCCCCTCGCGAATCTGCCGGTCACAGAGGAAGTCGGCGGGGAATCCTGCCCGCACGCAGGCCACCCACAGCCCCTCGCACGTGCACGACAGGTTCTCGGGCTTGCGTGGGGCCAGATGGTCGGCTTGGCGCGAGTAGTAGATGGCCACCTTGCGGTAGCCCCTCTCCAGCCTGGTGAAGAGGTCGCCGTAGCGGGTGCACAGGGCGTCGGTGAGGTCGCGCACGACGTCGCGATTGTCAATGGCCTCGGGGTGCTCGTAGTCGTGCGGGATCGTGAAGAAGGCCAACCCGTCCACCTTCTGCGACAGGGCAAAGAAGGCCTGGCGCACGATGTGGTCGCCGAACAGCGGCGGCGCGCCGAACGTGTGAAGCTGCGTCCACACCGGCAGGCCATCACGCACGCGCATCACGTCGGCCTGCATCGGCGCGAAGACGGGGCGGTCGCCGTAGCCGCCATCCTTGTACATCACGCAGGCGGCGAGGTCGAGGTCGGCGAAGACGTCGTCGGAGGTGCCGTTGGGCGCCAGGTTGCCGCCATTGCCGCCCCAGAAGCGCTGGAGGGTGAGGTTCCGCGCGGCGGGGAGGACGGACTTGGCCGCGCGCGACATGCGGGCCGAGAAGTCGCGCCAATAGGCGTCCATGTGCTCGGCCCAGGCTCGGTAGGCCGCGAGGTCCTCCGGCTTGCGCTGGCTGGGTGGGCGCCCGACGAAGCGGTCGAGGGCCTTCACGGCGTCGGCGCTGGTCGCGCCCCTGTGCTTCTCGCGGAAGGCCACCTCTTGGGCTTTGAGGAAGATCTGCGACATGGCCGTGCCCGTGTCGGCGGTGTCGTAGAACTCGTCGTACAGGCACAGGCCCTTGAGCGCGGGGCTGTGCCGCACGGAGGCCGCTTCGAGGCTGATGTAGCGCTCGCACGCGTCGAACGTCTTCGGCTCGCGCGGGAGCATGGTGTCGTTGTAAGTGAACACGTTCTCGTAGAAGGCCAGGTTGTGGCGCACGCAGGCGTTGAGGAAGCGGTCGCGGCCGCTGGGCTGGCCGTAGCTCTCGGCGGGGCCCAGCTCGGGCCGCTCGCGCACCAGTTGCTCCAGGTCGCCGTCGCGGCGGAACACGCGGCTGATGTCGTAGGTCATGCCAACGAAGGCGTTGTAGCCCATCGCGGCGATCTCACGGGCGAGGTCCTCGGCGCCCTCCCCGGTTCGCAGCACGCGCTGATACTGGTCGCCCATGACGTTGTACTTGCCATAGAGCACGTTGGCGAAATGCGTTCGGGGCGTGGGGTCCACCATCTCGATGGAGAGCGGGCGGGTGGCGTGCCCGCCGACGCGTGCCTCGACCCGGTAGCGGCCTGGGGCGAGGGCGCGGCTGGCCGAGGCGTCCATCCGTAGGATGAAGGTCTCGCGCTTCTCGATCGCCTTCGCCGTCTTCTCGCGTAGCAGCGGAGAGCGTGCGCCGGCCGAGTCCACAAGGTCGGCCTCGATGGGCGCGCCGGCGGCGAGCGGCCGGCCGAGCGCGAGGACGCTGAGGCCGATCCAGAATGCCTCGCCGCGGAAGAATGCGTCGCGGCCCCGCTGGGTGAACAAGCCGATGCCCACGGGGCGTTCTCGCGCGACGGAGACCCACTGCTCGCTGAACAGCGGCGGCGCGCCGTCGGGCCGCACGCCCAGGCGCAGGCGGTAAACGCCGTCGGGCGTCTCCCCGATGGCCACCTTCACGGCACCGTCCTCACCTGCTTCCACCTTCAGGTCGGCCCATGGGCCGCCGTCGTACGGCTGCATCCGGGCGAAAGCCGGCGAACTGAGCCGCTCACCTGCGCTCGCGGCTCGCACGCGGGCCTGGAGGCTGCCGCCGGGGCGCAGGTGCCGGGTGGCGGACTCGACCACGACCACGCGCGGCACGCCGGTCGCCTTGTCGGGCACATCCAGTCGCAAGCTCTTCAGCGGCAGGGTGCGCAGGTCGCCGTCCACGTCGAGCGTCGGCCCCTCTTCGGAAATCCGGATGTGGTACGGTTGCTGCCTGGGATACCAGTTGGTGAGGAACCTCCGTCCCGCATCGTGGCTGCCCCACACGAACTGCTCGACGCCCGGCACGACCAGTCTTGCCCCAACGGGGCCCTCGACGGGGAAGCCGTAGAGCGGGACCTCGATGACGCCCTTCGCGACCCGCAATCCCTCGACGCTTTGGCCGCCGCCCGCGCCGGGGGATATGCCGTCCGCGCTCAGGTGAAACGTGAGACCCAAGGGGTGCGCGACGTAGCCCTTGCCCACCTGGTTGGCCGGCAGCCAGATGGTGAGCGGGGCGAACTTGTCGAATACAGGCAGTAGTTCGCGGGCTTTCGCGGTGCTGCCCCCTGTCCTTCCCTTCTCACTCTCGCCTTCAGTCTCGCTCTTCGCGTGGTCGGCCGCTTCGCGAAGCGTGAGGTCGGGCAGCGGCGTCACGCGCATCGCCATCGGCAGATCGCCCTCGTCAGGGTTCGCGCGGAAGGCTCGAATGGTAACCGGATAGCATCGGATGCGCACGACCTGCCCCTCGACGGCCAGATCGGGGTCGGCCGAGGCCACCGCGCCCTCTTTGTCTACCGTGAACACGTGATCGCCCGGCCAGATCGTGTGGTTCCCGGGTTTCAGGGCCGCTTTGGCCACAGGCACGCGGCCGATGTACTTCTTCTCGTGATAGCGCTCGAAGACCGGTTCCCCGTCGAGAAGCACGTTCCGCGCCCAGCACCCGAGGTCGAGGCCGACCTTCACGGCCTCCATGCCGCGCTCGGTGGGCACGATCTCGGTGATGGGCCGTTGGCGCTCCAGTTTGTCCACGGTCACGCCGGGCTGATCGTAGGGGACCAGGCGCAGCTCGACCTCCACCGCGCCGCCGAGGGCGGCGACGGCCATGGCCCATGACACAACGGCCAATGACCAACAGGCAAGTCGGCCGCGGCATCCCTCGTTGGTCCTTGGGCATCGGGCTCTGGCCATTCGAATCGGCCTCAATGCGTCAGGGCGAAGAGAATCCAGTTGGTCACCTGCTGGTAGATCATCTCGCGGTACCGGTTGTCGCCACCGTGGCCAATGCCCTCGCCGATGGGGTTCGAGGCGGTGGGCGGCGTGGAGATCTCCCACGCGCAGCCGTCGTCGTTCGGGCTGAAGAAGACGGCGGGCCGGTCGTCGAGAAGGAAGTAGAGCCAGGGCCTCGTGAACGCCTCGCCGGGCCAGGGCGTGGGGTAGATCATCTTGAACGCGTCGGCCACGCGCGGGTCGGTCTTAAGCAGCCAGATCGGCTCGGCGCCGGGAATGAGCTTCGAGACCTCGGGCCGCACGCTGTCGGCGAACGGGCTGCCGCGCAGGTAGCAGTCGTCGAGGTACAGCGTACCGCCGCGCTCGAGCCAGCGCTTGAGGTTCGCGGTCTCCTTTTCGTTCAGGCTCCAGCGAGTGTGCGCCGTGAGGTAGACAAGGGTGTATTCGAAGAGCTCGTCGCTGGCCAGGTCGAGGCCCTCGTTGTCGGTGTAGACGGGCAGGTCGGTGCGCTGATTCACCTGGTAGAGCAGGTAGGGAATGGCCGTAGGGTCGGCATCCCAGTCCACGCCAGGCATGGCCGGCTTGATGCGGCGGAGGGCGATCCTGTTGCGGCGCTCCTTGGCCTCCGCGGCTGAGCGTTGGCGCGCCTCCCTGGCCGAAAGCTCGGTGCGGTTCATCTCGCCGGCCCGTTCGGCCCAGGTGCTGCCGCGCGAACGGGCATCCAGGAGGAGGACAACGAGGACGGGCAGAAGCAGAGCTCTCATTGGTCACTCAACCCCGGAGAGAAGGCGGAAGTAATCCCCCACCGCGTCCTCGGCCCCGCTGGGCCAGGTCTCGTCGGCCACGCGCGACTTGAGGTCGTGCCGGGCGACCTCCTGCCGCGCCTCGGTGCGGACGGTGCGGACGGGCTCGACCAGGAGATCGGTCTCACGCTTGATCTTCACGAGTCCGCCGAGCAGGCCCTGGGCGTCGAAGCCGAAACGCTTCTCAGTGAACGCGGCCAGGTCGGGCCGGACGATGACGATCTCGACGGGCTGCGCGCGGCCCAGGCGTGGCCCGGTCTCTGTGTTGTTGTCGCGCGCCAACACGTTCAGGGTGATTCGGTCACCTGCCTCCAGCGGCGGGCTGAGGCCCTTGAACAGGTCGGCGAACCGGCCCCGCACGCGGTCGCGCGGCGGGTCGAAGCGCTGCGACTGCGAGCCCTGCCGCACCGGCCGCCCGAGCAGCGGATCCACACCCTCGACCTTGAGGTCCAAGGTCACCTCGGCCACGCCGAAGTCATCGTCGGCCGTCCACCCCAGGGCGAAGGCGGCCGCCTCTTCGGCCATCATCGTGAGCTTGCGGTTGCGCAGCAGCACCTGCACGGTCGGCGCCTCGTCGGCCTGGGTGGCCACCTCGAACGAGAGCGGCCGCTCCATCTCGAAGCCAGGGCCGCAGACCCCCGTGAGGTGCAGGCTCGCGCGCTCGGGGCGCGCCAGGGTAAACGAGAAGTGCCCGAACCGGCCGCTGACGGCCACCGGCTGGCGCGACCCATCGAGCCACTCGACCCAGCAGTGATCAGGGTGCAGGTCGGTGGTGGACGCGAAGCTCACCAGCACGTCGGTGCCCACCAGCCCCTGAAGGCGCGCCACATAGCCCACGAGCGTGCGCGGCGCTTGCCCCGTGTAGGCGGGATAGGCCAGTTCGTAGTGGATGGCGCTCACCGCCGGCAGGTCCCCCACGGTCACCGTGTGCTGGGCACTCCGTCGGCCGGCGCACTCGAACTCGTAGGTGAAAGACTCTTCCGCCCTGGCCACCTCGAAGGACGCGCTGCCCTGGGCCAGCGCGAGCACGCTGGCGATCGGCTTGGGCAGGGCCTTGTCTCTGCCCAGCTCCTGCCGCACGAGGGTCACCTGGCGCCGCCGTGCACCACGGGCCTCGACGCGGAGCGTCACGGGCCGGCCGCGCACCACCGCCACGTCGCCCGGATGCACAACGAGAGTCACAGGGAACAGGGAATCGAGGACGACGGCCCAGGCATCTCCCAACCGCTCGACACGTGCCCGCACCGCGTCCCGGGCGAACACAAGGCACAGTACACAGAGGAGAGCGGTCGAGGCCGCGACGCGTAGGAGGCGTCTGGGGCGGCGCAGGTCGAGCAGGCGGCAAAGGTCCATCTCGGCGAGCCGCCGCACCGTGCGCTCGAGAAGCGCGTGGACGAGACCCGCCGAATAGCCCAGCGGCCCCTTGGCCTCGGCCACCTCGCGCCCGAGCTGGAGCGAGCCGATGAGCTGGTTGTCGAGTTGGCCGTGGAGCGCTTCGATCAGCCGCGCCTCTCTCTCGACCTGGATTCGCCGCAGCATCGCCGGCACGAGGCGCAACGTCACGGCCCCCAGCGCGGCCAGCACCGCCAGCACGAACAGGGCCAGGAGCGGCCACGCGGGCAGCCGCACAGCCCAGTCGAGCGCGAACCACGCCAGCAGCGATCCAGGCCCCAGGATCACGACCCAGGCAAGGCCCTCGGCCATGGCCCAGCGCTTGCGCGACAGGCCGAAGCCGCGGACAGCGGCCACGACCGAGCTCAGGGGATTGCGGATTGCGGACTGCGGGTCGTGGGAACCCATGGAAGCATGACCCCGTCCCTTCGCGTCCTGGTCCGCAATCGGCGTCCCGCGCTCCAGGTTCATACCATCCCCCTCCTCTTGCGGAGGAAGCAATCGGCGGCCACGATGGCGACCATGAGGACCATCGTAACCGGCAGATTCCAGAGGGCAATGGTGGCCGTGGTGGTGAGTCGCCGTGGAGCCAACGTCAACGCGGTGGGCAGAGCGGCGGCCTCCTCGGGCGTGAAGACACGGCCGCCGGTGCCCTCCGCGAGCTCAGCCATGGCCTCGGGCTTCGCGCGCGGGTCGTCCAGCTCCTCATCGCCCTCCCCCGCCACGATCTCGTCGCGGGTGGTCCTGCCACCGAGCGTCACGGCCACCTGCCACGGACCGGGCTCGTCGAGGGTGATCGTGTACTCGTAGAGGCCGGGAGCATCACGGCCGTCGCGAGGGTAGATATGCCGCGTCCTGCCCGAGGGGCTGGTGACAGCGACCCGCAGGTCGGCCTCGCGGATGGGGTGGAATGCGGGGTCCACCAGCCGGGTCGCCAGGGTGATGGACTCGCCAACGGCGGCGCGCGACTGGTAGTGCAGCACCTGCGGCATGTTGGGCTCGAGGCGCGGGTCCGGTGCGAGGAAGCGCACCACGTTGCCCCAGAAGCGGCGGAAGTGGTCCTCGCCCTCCGCCGGCCGCATCATCTCCCAGCGCCACGTGGTGTCCATTGCGAGCGACAGCACCTTGCCCCGGCCGACGTTCTGGATGGCCATGACCGGCATTGCGGATTGCGGACTACGGGTCGCGGTTTGGGAGCCGGGCGGGCTGCTCTCGTTGAACTCCCGGACGGCGAGGAGGGTGGCGCCGGGCTTGATGCGCTCGATGCGGTTGCAGCCGTCGAGCGTCGGCAGGTCGAGCCAGGCGTCGCGGTTGGCCTGCGAGTCCCACGCGAGTTGCATGAGGGGGTGGCAGAGGCCGAGCGGCGTGGCGATGATCTTGAAGGTGCTGGCGGCCTGCGGCTGGCGCGTCGGCTCGACCGCGAAGGGCAGGATGGCAGCGAGGGGCGAGCCCTGGTACTGTCCGGCGGCGTAGACGTTCTGCCCTCCAAGCGTCACGAGCCCGCCGCCGCGGCGGGCCACGAAGTCCACGAGCCGCTGCATGCGCGTCTCCATGACGTCGCCGCCGACGCGGAAGCAGGCGCGCGGGATGTCGCCCAGGATGATCACATCGTACTGGTAAAGGTCGGCCTCGCGGTCGGGCAGGCCGTCGGCCACGTCCTTATGGCGGAGCGCGCCCTGGGCGTACCAGCCGCCCTTGGGCAGCAGCGTGAGGCTCGCCAGGTCCACCACGGGGTCGCGCGCGAGCCAGTGGGCGACGATCTTGCGCTCGTCGCGCGGAATGTCCACCAGGAGCACCCGAATCTTCGCATCCACCACCTGCACCTTGTGTTCGGCGGCCTGGAGGCGGGCGGTGGCCGGATCGCGGACCCCTTCCAGCGCAAAGCGGTACGTGCGCGTGCCGGCACGCGTGGGCCTGGCCACCAGGGGCACGGCGACAGGCTCTGTGCCGAGGCGGATGTTCTCGCGGACCGCCACGGGCTCCTGGCGGCCGTCCTCATGAAGCAGCACGCGGACCGTCTGCTCGCCCAGTTCGGTGGCCGAGAGCGAGGCCGTGAGGCGCAGTTCGTCGCCCAGGCGAACGTAGGGGGCGGCCTCGGAGACGCGGACCTTGGCCACCCTCGGGGCGCCCGGGCTGCCGAAAACCACAGGGTAGACGGGCAAGCCGCGCGCGGCGAGCAGCGGGGCAACGAGGCTGCTGCGCGTGCTCGCCGTGTCGTTGCCGTCGGTGAGAAGAACGATCGCCTGGAGGTCGCTCTCGCGGCGCGCCACCTCTTCGACCGCGGCAATGAGGCGTGTCATGCCCTGGGCCTGTGGGCGGGCCGCTTCTGCCTCGCGGGCAGCGGGAGCCTCGCCCGCATAGAGCCGCCAATCGAAGGCATAGGGCACCAGGTTCGCCCTGTGGCCCAGGCGGGCGAGAGGGCCGGCGGCAAAGGCGCGGGCGGCCTCGAGCCGGCTCTGCCCCGAGGCGTCGCGCAGGCTCATGCTCCCCGACGTGTCGGTGAGCACGGCCACGTTGGCCGGCACCGCGCGTTCGAGGGTGAGTCGGAGTTCGACCTGGCACAGCATTCCCGCCAGGAGGGCGAAGCCCGCCAGCCGCAGCGTCGCCAGGGCCACGCGCGCGCGCCAGCGGACCACGTTCTGGGGCAGCAGATTGAGGGCCGCCACCACGCCAGCAACCAGCGCGAGAACAGCCAGGAACACCCCCGCCGCCGGCCACGCCGGGTAGAGCGCCCACCGGACGGCGCGGGCCACCGTCCCAGGAGACTCGATGCCGAGCAGCCAGTAGAGAGCGCTCATTGGCTGGCCTCCTGGCTGCGCTGGCGTTCGCGGCGCGCGTTGAGCGCCCACCCGATGAGGCCCTCGAGCGCGTAGGCGATGAAGAGCAGGGCGGCCAGCAGTGGCCACAGCTCGCCGCCCGCGGGCGTCAAGCGGAGCGGCTCGCCTGCGGCCGCCACCCGAACCCCCTGCCCAAAGAGGTCCGCCAGCTCCGCCTCGGTGATGCGCTCGGTGCGGCTCTCGCGCGGGTCGTGGTTCACGGCCAGCGGACGGCCCGTCGCGGCGCGGCGTGCCGCGCCTTCCGACGGCTTCTGGAGCGCATAGTGGCCCACGGGCAGGCTGGGGACGAGGAGGGTTCTGTCGGGTCCGATGGCCAGCCGCAGCGGCGAGGCCGGCGCCCCCCGTGGCGAGAGTTCCAACTCGTCGAGGAAGGCGAATGCGGGCTCGGAGACGTCGAGCACGGCCGGCCGCGCGGCCGTGAGCACGTCGGGCCGGCGTGGCCGCAGGTCGCCCGAGAGGTACCCCAGCAACTGCCACATCAGGGCGGGGAACACCCGCGTGCGGGCGAGGTTGCCGCGGTCGAGTTCGAAACCAAAGGCCAGCAGCGCGGCCCGGCCCTGCCCCACGGCCATCTCGGCGGCCAGCGGCGCACCGTCGGTGCCGACGAGCATCGCCGAGGCCGTCGGGGCAAGCTGTCGGAGCTCCCGGACGGCGGCGAACCGCACGGCCGAGAGGTCGCCTTTGAGCCTGTCGCGGAAGGGAGCCAGCACGGGGTGCTGCGCCCCGGCAGGCCGGAGGCCGATGGGCGGGTCGAGCGTCCGCTCGTTGCCCACCTGGGCTGGGGAGAGCGAGGCGAAGGTTCGGTTGAACTTCATGGCGTGGGTGCCGCCGCCGCACACGAAGAGCAGCGCGCGCCCCTGCCGAGCGAAGGCCTCGAGGTCCTTCAGCGCCTGCTCGCTGAGCGTGCTCACGTCGTGGAGGACAATGACGTCGTACTTGCTCAGGGGCTGGCCGGCAAGGGCCTCGGGCGTCACCGCGGTGGTGTGAATCCCTGTGCCGTGGGGCTGGCCGAGTTCGCGGCCGGGGTTGAGGGCGAAGCGCAGGATGCGCACGCCGTCGAGCAGCCCCTCACTGCGGCCTGCGGACCGCGGATTGCGGATTTCAGACAGGCCTGATGGGAGACCTGGCTCGGCGCGGCCCTCCGCGGGCGGAGCGGCATCGTGAACGATGAGGACCCTGCGCGCATCGGCCACGTCGAGCGGGACGGCGAACCGGTTGTCCCCCGGCCGCCCGTCATCGCCATCGAGGCACACCTCGGCTATCGCCTGCCCCGCGCGCGTGGCGCGGAGGGTCAGGTCCACATCCGCTTCGCCGCCGGGCGCCAGGGCGATCTCCTTGATGAGGGGTTCGCGGCGCTCGCCGACGGCCAGTTGAAGCTTCGCCTTGCGCTCGGCGGTGCCCGCGTTGAGCACGCGGGCCACGATGTGCGCGTCGTCGCCCATCTGGACGCGCGAGCCGCGCACGCGGGCCTCCAGGATGGCGAGGTTGTCGGCCTGGGCCCCCGCGAGGTCGAGGAGCACTATCTCGAGCTTGCGGCCGAGTTCGGCCTGCGCGTCCCGGATGCGGCGCAGGTCCTCGCTGTTGCGCGCTTCGAAGGCGGAGGCCGCCAGATCGGTGAGGACCACGATCTGCGAGCGCGCCTCGCGCCGGCCGCGCAACAGGTCGCAGCCCGCGGCCACCGCCCGCACCAGGCCGCGCCCCGCCCCGTCGGTGGCGGCGAGGCCGGAGAGGGCGCGAATCGCCTCGTGGGGCGCCGGGTGAAGGGGAACGATCGGCTCGGCGTCCTGGGCAGCGGCGATCAGCGCACACCGGCTGGGCGCGGCCACCTCGCGCAGCAGCGCGTCGGCTTGGGCCTTCGCCAGGTCCATCAGCGGCGCAGGGCGGCCGTCGGCCGGGCGCGTGCCCAGGGCCTGCATGCTGGCCGAACAGTCCACCACGACGACCAGATTGCGCGCGGCGGGACCGAACGGCGTCCAGGCCGTGAAGAGCCGGGCCATCGCCAGCGCGAGGAGAGCCAGCACGGCGAGACGCAGGAGGAGCTGCCCCACATCCACCAGCCGCATCGCGAACACGTTCGTCCGCTCGTCGGCCCGCAGGAACTGGATGGTCGGGAAGTCCTGGACCTGGTACTTGTGGCGCGCGATCAGGTGGAGTGCGACCGGGATGGCCAGCGCCACGAGCCCGAGCAGCATGCCGGGGAACAGCAGGCTCATCGCGCCCTCTCCCTGCGGTAGAGGAGGTAGTCGCGCAGCACCAGCTCGATGGGCTGCGAGGTGTCCACGAAGCGGTAGTCGGCGCCGCACGCCACGGTGCCGCTCTCGATGCGGCGGCGGAAGCGCTCGAGGCGGTCGAGGTAGAGCGGCCGCTGGCGCAGCGGGTCGCTCATCAGGGCGGCGCCCGTCTCCATGTCGCGGAAGGTGGTAAGCGGCTTGAAGGGGAACGCCACCTCGTCATGGTCGAGGAGATGGAGGACGATCACGTCGTGCCCCCGGGCGGTCAGGTGGCGGATACCGTCCACCACGGCGCGCGCATCGCCGTAGCAGTCGCTGAGGACAAGCACGATGCCCCGGCGAGTAAGGCGCCGGCCGATGGCCTCGAGCACGCGGGCGAGGTCGGTCTGGCCCTGGGGCTCGATGGCCTCGAGCCGCGAAAGCAGGGTGTAGAGGTGGCGCTGCCCCTGCCGGGGCGGCAGGAACTCGCGCAGCGCGTCGCCGAAGGTCGCCAGGCCGGGCGAGTCCTGCTGCCGGTGCACGAGGAAGGCCACGGACGCGGCCAGATAGCTGGCGTACTCCAGCTTCGTCAACCTGTCGCGGTCCGCCGGCCGATAGCCCATCGAACGGCTGGTGTCGAGCAGGCACACGACGTTCATGTTCGATTCCATCTCGAACCGCTTGACGAAGTAGCGTTCGGTGCGGGCGAGCATCTTCCAGTCAATCGTGCGCGGCTCGTCGCCGGGCGAGTACTCGCGGTGGTCCACGAACTCGACGCTGAAGCCGTAGAACGGGCTGCGGTGGCGCGACGCGTAGAGGCCCTCGACGAGCAGGCGCGCGCGCAGCTCGATGTGGGCAAGCGAGCGGAGGATGTTCGCATCGAGGAATCGCATCGCGGGCATAGGCGCCTACGTTCTCCGGAGGCGCGCGCCTGAGGCGGCACGCGAGCCGCGCGGCGGGACCCAACCGACAGCTACTTTCTTCTCACGCATCACGCATCCCGAGTGGCGAATGACGCATCACGCCCCGGCTTCCGGCACGGCCTCCAGAATGCAATCCACCACGTGGTCGGCCTCCTTCCCTTCCGCCAGGGCCGTGTAATTGGTGACGAGGCGGTGGCGCAGGACGGCGTGGGCGACGGCGCGCACGTCGGCGATGGTGGCCTGGAGGTTGCCACGGAGGAGCGCGCGGCTCTTGGCCCCGAGCGACAGGTATTGCCCGGCCCGTGGCCCGGCGCCCCAGGCCAGGTACTTGCGGCTGGCCTCGGGAGACGCCGCGTCCTTGGGGTGCGTGGCCTCGACGAGGCGCACGATGTAGTCGAGGACGTGGTCGCTGATGGGGATCAGGCGCACGGCGTCGCGCAGGCGCAGCACCTGCGGCCCGTCGAGCACGGGCTGCGGCTCGCCCAGCCGGCCCGCCGTCGTGACCTTGATGATCTCCTTCAACTCGGCCTGCTTCGGGTAATCCACCCACACCATGAACATGAAGCGGTCGAGTTGCGCTTCGGGCAGGGGATATGTGCCCTCCTGCTCGATGGGGTTCTGCGTGGCCATGACCATGAACGGCTCGTCGAGCGCGTAGGTGGTGCGGCCGACGCTCACGTGCTTCTCCTGCATGGCCTCGAGCAGCGCGGCCTGGGTCTTCGGCGGCGTGCGGTTGATCTCATCGGCCAGCACCAGGTTGGTGAAGACCGGGCCGCGCACGAAGACGAACTGCTTGCGCCCCGTGGCGTGGTCCTCCTCCAGCACGTCGGTGCCCGTAATATCCGAGGGCATCATATCGGGCGTGAACTGGATGCGTTTGAAGCCGATCGAGAGGGTCCGCGCCAGGGTGCTCACGAGCAGCGTCTTGGCCAGCCCCGGCACGCCCACCATGAGCACGTGGCCGCCGGCGAAGAGGGCCACGAGCACCTGCTCGACGAGGTCCTCCTGTCCGACGATGACCTTGCGAATCTCCGCCAGAATGCGGTCGCGCGAGGCTCGCGCCTGCTCCACGAGTTGCACGTCCTGCGCGCTGGATGGCTGTTCGCCCATGGGCACTCCTCGAATGGCAACCTGAGGACAGGCCAGCGGCCCTCGCTCCTCCGCATGGTAGCCCGCCGGCCCGCAGAGGTCAACCCATCTCACAGTTGAAGCTCAACGCCCAGGCCGCGACGCTCGGCGTTGGCCAGCGCCTCGCACGCGGCGGCCAGGTCCTGCACGGCCACGCCCACCGACTTGAAGAGCGTGACCTGCCCGGGCGCCTGGCGCCCGGCCTTGCGGCCCGCGAGGATCTCGCCCAGCTCGGCGTGGATGTGCGCCTCGGTGATGAGGCCCTTCTGCATCGGAATCAGCAGATCGCCCGCTTCGGCCAGAGCGGCCGGGCGATGGTCCACCACGACGAGCGCGCGGCGCACCGTCTCCTCGGGCACCTCGCGCACGTGCGGCTTGTAGGACCCGATGGCGTTGACGTGGGTGCCCGGCGCGACCTCCGCATCGGCGAACACAGGCTGGCTCGACGTGGTGGCCGTGCACACGACGTCGGCCCCTGCCAGCGCCTCGGCGGCCGACCGCACCGCCCGCACGGCGATGCCAAGGCGCGTCGCCATCTCAGCGGCGAACGCCGCGGCCCGCGCGGCGTCGGGGTCGCACACGCGCGCCTCGTGGATGCCCCGCACGACGCACACCGCCTCGAGCTGGGTGCGCGCCTGAGGGCCGGCGCCGAAGATGGCCACCACGGCCGCGTCGCGCCGGGCCAACAGATCGGTGGCGGCGCCCGAGGCCGCCCCCGTGCGGATGGCCGTGAGCGACGTGCCGTCCAGGATGGCCACCGGCGTGCCCGTCGCGGCGTCCAGCACCGCCACGATCGCCTGTATGAGCGGCAGGCCCAGCGCCGCGTTGCCACCGTAGACGGTCACGATCTTCAGCCCCATGCGCCCTGCGGCGGGCATGTACGAAGGCATGAACAGCGCGTCCCCACGCGGCTCCCGCGCCTCGATGTGCACGCGGGTCGGCGCCACGGCCTCGCCGTCCGAAAGCTGGCGAAAGGCGCTCTTCATCGCCCCAATCGCCCGCGCCATCGGCAGGGCCTGAACGACGTCCCGCGCGGAAAGGAAACGCAACGTGCGACCGGCCATTGTATCCCCCACGACTCAGGAACCCCGCGCCTCGAGCGCGCGGGCCGAGGGCGCAGCTGCCAGGCCGCCGCGCGCCGTGCAGCGCAACTCGGCGGGAAGCATGCACCCGGAAGCATACACAGCATCAATCGTCTCGTCCAGCGGGATTGGGTTTTCGTACCCGCCAAGGATGAGGTCTGCGCACAGAAACGCATTCGCTGCCGCGGCAGCGTTGCGCGTGTGGCAGGGGATCTCGACGATGCCCTGCACGAGATCGCACACCGAGCCCATGGTGTTCTGGAATGCGATGGCGGCGGCGTCAGCGGCCTGGTCGGCTCGAGCGCCGACGGCGTCGGCCACGGCCGCGGCGGCCATGGCGCCCGCCGCGCCGATCTCCACCTGGCAGCCGGCCACCTCGGCCGCGAAGGTAGCCCGGTTCGCCACGACCACGCCGATCGCCCCTGCGGCGAGGAGGGCCAGCGCGGCCCGCTCGCGGCTGACGCCCAGCTCCGCCATCAGCGTGGCGAGCACGGCGGGCAGAACACCGGCCGAGCCGCCCGTGGGCGCGGCGCACACCACGCCCCCGCCGCTGCTCACGTGCATGGCGGCCAAGGCGCGGGCAGCGGCTCGCGCGTGCAGGCCGCCGGCGGCCAGCCGGCCCTCGCGCTCGGCACGCAGCACGCGGCCTGCGCTGGCGTCGAGCAGGCGCATGGCGGGCGGCGCCGTCAGACCGAGTTCGACCGCGTCCAGCATGACGTCCAGCCGGCGCCCCATCTCGGCCAGCACCGCGCTCTCTGGCAGCGCGAGGAGTCGTGCCTCGTACTCGAGGGCAGTCTGCCCAAGCGAGATGCCCTGCTGAAGGCTCATGGCGGCCATCTCGGCCGCCGATGCGAAGCCCGGTTCGCCTGCCGGCACAAAGAACACCGGCTCGCACGCCCACACGACCCGCACGCCGCGCGTCGCGGCCAGACGCTCCTGCGCCTCGTGCGCCAGCCGCTCCCGCCGCCGCGCCCACACCAGGCACAGGCCTCGGAACTCCTGGCATTGCGCCTCACCCATCAAAGCCCCGTCGGCGCCCAGCAGTGCCACGGCCTCGCTTGCCGCACACGGCTCCGCCTCGACCGCGACCTCCCAGGCATCCCCCGTGAAGCACACAGGCCAGCCGCCCAGGCGCACAAACTCCACGGCCCCTCCCCCCACCGAGTTGGCACGAGCGGAGAGCGTGCGGCCATCCGCGGCGGCCAATTCCACCTCCACGGCGTTCGGGTGGCCGGCGCCGGCCAGCGGCTGCTCCAAGAACTCCACCCGCATACCCGCCTGTGCGGCGCCAGCCAGAGCGCTCGGGAAGCGATCATCCGTGATTCGCCAGCCGAGCAGGCCCGCCGCGAACGCCTTGTCGGCTCCCTGGCTCCGATAGCACTTGGCGTATGAGCCGCCAGGGTCGAACGCGAATCGCGCACGGATGGGTGCGCGCCCCAACATCGAGCGCGCCATTGCCGCAATGTGGAACGCCCCTGCCGTGTGCGAACTCGAAGGCCCCCGCATCACGGGGCCTATCACACGGTTGAATACGCTGGCACCGCGCATGCTATCCCCTTCGGCACTGTTCACGCGATGCCCCATTGATACCCGCCATCGCAATCGCTGTCAAGGGCTACCCGTCCTGACTCGGCGCTCCGCCGGGCTCGAAGCGCAGAAGGCAATGAGGTCGCCTGGGCGGCTGGCAAGTCACCCGGCTGAGATCCCCATTGCTCGAGCCGTTCGGAGACACGACGCGGGGACCTGCCGTGATGAACAAACCCCTTGACATCTGGCGTATTCCTGGTAAAATCGGCTCTTAGGCATCGCGCGGGCGAGCCCAGAGCGGAGCGCATCTCACCGACGCTTATAGCGCGGGACGCGCTCATAGATGTAACGCATCGTGACATCAGGTGATCGGCCGCCATAGCTCATAAGCCTTTGCGACGTATACACATATGATTGTTGCTGCGCACGTGCGCATCGTATCGTTACAGTCCGCATGATTGGTGATGGTGCACCGGGATTGCGACTGGTGCCATAAGGAGCCATAACCACCAGTCAGTTCGACACTTAGAAAATCACGCTGATTTGCCGGAGTCCTTCAGACGCGGCACGCAAATTGCTCCGCTGACCTCAAGAGGTTGGGGGTGAGGGAGCAGGCAGTTCGCTGGCCGTCTGGAGGACAAGCCGTGGCCACACAGCTTCAGCAGCCCGTCGTCTCCGGTGCCCCGGCGCACGCTGATCTCGCGGCCGTGATCCGACAGCAGTTCCTCTTCGAAACCTACGAGGAGATCGCCCGGCAAGCTGCGGTGACGCCTGAAGAGGTCGAGACCCGTTTCAGGGAGTTGTTCGGCTGTGGCATCCGCCGAAAGCGCCTCGAAGTTCGACAGGCCTATATTGCAAGCGGCCCGCGCCTCACGGACGGCGAGATCGGCGAGCGGCTGGGGATCTCGCGCAAGCAAGTCGTTGAGATCCGCTCCCGGCTCCGCGCCGGCGGCCTCTATGATGGCCGAAAGCCCGGGCTCCCGACCCGCGATGGCCTGGAGCGGCGCCGCAGCCGTCACCGCTACATTCTCGAACACTATGGCGCGCAGACGAAGCAGCAGATGGCCGAGGCACTGGGCGTCTCGGCCGAGACCATCCGATTGGACTTCAATGACTTGCGTCGGCGCGGCTACGTCCAGCCCCTCTACAAGTGCCGCCTGGAGTATGTCGCCGCGCATCCGGGCGCGCCCGAGCGGCACCTTGCGCGCGACTTGGGGATCAGCATCTACGGTGTCCGGTTCATCAAGCGCAAGCTCCGAAAGCTGAGGGACACAATGAACCTCCTCCGCTGCCAGGTCGAGAAGGAAATCAAGACCCGCTATGCTCCCGCCACCGGCGAGTACATCGTCGAGTGCATGCGGAGAGCCCTCAACGTGCTCGAGCTTCCCCAACAGCTCGTGCTGCTTGAGGCCGCCGGGCGCTTCAAAGATGCGGAGCTTCAGCCCATCTTCTGGCACATTCTGCGCACCGACGTTCAGGGCCGCGCCCGCATGATCCGCAAGATCGAGTCCGGCGTCACCGACCTCAAGGAACTCGAGCGCACCAACTGAGCCCCAACCGCCCCCCGCTTGGCCCGTCCGCCCCCCAGGCAGACGGGTCAAGTCATGTTTTCGGCTCATCGCGGTCCAGCGAGCCCGACTTGGCCGCCGTCGCGCGGCTCGGAACGGGCGCTGCGCCGTCAGCCCTGCCGCCATAACCATATTCACCACAAAGTCTTACGCACCCAGGCATCGCTCCTCATATACTTGCTCATCCCACAAGTGAGCGGGAATGGCCGGAGCCACGAGAATCGCCAATCCTCGCCCATCTACCCATACTCGCTCACTTCCCCCCTCTCAGGGTTGAGCAAGTATGGCCGGAGCGCTCCCACCAGACACTCGGCAGCGCCCTCCAGCGGAGCCGCCAGGTAGGATGGACCGTCCATGCCCGCATCCCCCACCACGCCACTCGACCCAGAATCGCCAGACCCTCAAGAGCCATGCCTTGGAGGGGGCAGCCCCTGCTCTCGCCTGGCATCTCGTGGACCAACACGCGGCATCCCTGGCGGCGCGCGGCTCCACGGCGAGTGGCAGGGGTGGGCAACCGTCACTTGCAGTTTGACCCAGGACGCCTGTGCGCATAGACTGACGGTAAGGTGGGAGCATCCGGCCCCGGGCCCCCTGCGCCCATAGACGCCTGGGTTCCGAGGCTCGCCCCGCGATCTGGCCAACTATTCGAGGGCTGAGTTGTGAGAGCATCCCGCGGCCACTTGCCGTTGACGGCTGAGCGTCGAAGTTCCCGTCGGTCCCTGACGATGGAGCCTCTCGAGCCGAGAGTGCTGCTCTCGGCGTCTGACACGGCGCTCCAGCTCTTCAGCGCTTCGCCGGCGCTGTTTGCGCCCAATGAGGGGCAGTGGGCGGATGAGGCGGTGCGCTTCGTCCACAGCAGCGGGGGCGCCACTGTGGCGCTGACCGACTCCGGGCCCGTCTTCCAGCTCTTCTCTGTGGGCGGGGCGTCCCTGCCCCGCGATGGCGGGGTGAACGTCGCCCAGTTCTCCGTCGCCTTCGAGGGGGCGAATCTGGTCACGCCCGTGGGCAAGGACCCCTCGCAGGCAGTCCACAACTACTACGTCGGCGACCCGGCGACCTGGCGCACCGACGTGCCGACGTTCGAGACCGTGGCCTACCTGGGCCTCTGGGACGGGATTGATCTGTTGACGTGGGGCCGCCGCGACGGGCTGAAGTATGAGTTCCACGTCGCGCCCGGCGCGGACCCCGGGCAGATTCGGCTGCGCTATACGGGCATCGAGGGCCTGTCCCTCGACGAGAGCGGCGCGCTGCACATCGCCACGGCGCTCGGCGAGGTGGTGGACGCCGCCCCCGTCATCTACCAGGTGATTGGCAGCCAGCGCGTCGAGGTCGCGGGCGCGTTCCAACTGCTGGACCCGAGCACCTGTGCATTCATCATCACCGGCCCCTACGACCCGCAGGCCGAGCTGGTGATTGACCCGGCGATCGCCTGGTCGAGCTACCTCGGCGGGTCGGACCTGGATGTGGGCTACGGGATCGCGGTGGATGGCGGGGGGGACGTCTTCATTACTGGCACCACGTTCTCCTCGAACTTTCCCTCGGGCGGGGGCTTCGACACCTCGCGGAGCGGCACCAATGATGCCTTCGTCACCAAGGTGAGCGCGGCCGGCACCCTCCTCTGGTCCACTTTCCTCGGGGGCTCCGACTTCGAGGGCGGCTACGAGATCGCCGTGGACGCGGCGGGCGACGCCGTCATCACGGGCGAGACGTACTCGAGCAACTTCCCCACGCTGAACGCGTTCCAGGACAAGCGGAAGGGCGGCTTCGATGCGTTCGTCACCAAGGTGAGCGGGGCGGGCACCCTGCTCTGGTCCAGCTACCTGGGCGGCGGCGACGACGATGCGGGCTGGGCGATCGCCGTGGACAACGCGGGCGACGCCTTCATCACGGGCCGCACGGCCTCGTCCGGCTTCCCCGCCGATGGCGGATTCGACGACAGCTACAACGGCGGCACCTACGACGCCTTCGTCACCAAGGTGAGCAGCGCGGGAGTCTTGCTGTGGTCCAGCTTCCTCGGCGGCTCGAACCAGGACGAGGGGCGTCGCATCGCGGTGGACGCGGCGGGCAATGCCTTGCTCACGGGCCGGACCCTCTCGAAGAACTTCCCCACCCCCGGGGGCTTCGACACCTCGTATGGCGGGGGCGCGAGCTTCGACGCCTTCGTCACCAAGGTGAGCGGCGCGGGGGCACTGCTCTGGTCCAGCTTCCTGGGAGGGTCCAAAGACGATCAGGGGCGGGGCATCGCCGTGGACCCCTCGGGCAACGTCTTCATCACCGGCGACACCGCCTCGTCGGACTTCCCCACGCTCGGCGGCTTCGACACCACGCGCGGCGGCACGACCGACGCCTTCCTCACCAAGGTGAGCGCCGGCGGAGCCCTGCTCTGGTCCTCCTACCTCGGCGGGTCCAAAGACGACACGGGCAGCAGCGTCGTCACCGACCCCTTCGGCAACGTGATCGTCGCGGGCAACACGCTGTCGTCGGACTTCCCGACGCTCGCTGCGTTCGACACCACGCGGGGTGGCTCCCAGGACGCCTTCGTAACCAAAGTCACCGGCGCGGGCACCCTGCTCTGGTCCTCCTACCTCGGCGGCTCGAGCGACGACTGGGCGACCGACATCGCGATGGACGGCTCGGGCAACACCTTTGTCGCCGGCTACACGGCGTCGTCGGATTTCCCGGCCGTGGGCGGCTTCGACACCTCGCGGGGCGGCACACAAGACGCCTTCGTGACGAAGATCGCCAACTCGCCCCCGACACTGACCACGATCAGCACCCTGGCCGGCGGCGTGGAGGATGCCGACTTGGCGATCCTCTATGCGACGCTGGCCGCGGCAGCCAACGAGGCCGATGTGGACGGCGATCCGTTGAGCTTCCGCGTCGAGGCCGTGAGCACCGGCACGCTGATGAAGGGCGGCCTGCCCGTCGTGCCCGGCGTCACGCTGCTGTCGGCAGGCGAGAGCCTTGTGTGGCATCCCGACCCGAACGCTAGCGGCACCCTGCCCGCGTTCACGGTGAAGGCGTGGGACGGCAACGCGGCCTCGGCGACCCCCGTGCAGGTACGCGTGGCCGTTGCGCCGGTGGCGGATGTGCCCGGCTTCACCGACTCGCTGCCGAGCGATCCCTCGGCCGTTCTTCTCGGGCAGCTCTTCGCCTTTGATTTCAACTCGACCAATGAGGGAGTGCCGGGACAAGTCTACAGCCTGGTCTCGGGCCCCGCCTGGCTGAGCATCAGCCCGACCACGGGGCTCCTGTCGGGCACGCCGACCCAGCGCACCGACATCGGCTCGACCCTCGTGACCGTGCGCGTGGACGACGGGCTGGGCACCACGGACGACGTCACCTTCCAGTTGGACGTCCAGGGCCAGGTCATCGTGCTCGGCGCCGGGCTGCCCGTGCCCGTGACCAAGACGAGATTCACCGATGCCACGGGCGACCTGGTGGATGTGAGCGTGAAGGGCGCCGGGACGTTCTACCTGGTGCGCGCCGTGGCGCCCGACGGCGGCGCCTACAGCAACGACACCCCGGGCGACCTCGTGTCCATCGAGGCCGACGGCACCGACGCCAAGTCGAGTTTCAGCGTCAAGGTGTCGTCACCCGTCAAAGCGCCGTCGCCCGACCTGCCGGTCGGCGCCATCGTCATCAACGGCTCGCTCGGCACTTTCAGCGGGGCGCAGGTCCGCCCGCTCGGCGATGTGACGGTCGCGGGCGGAGTGTCGAAGCTCACGCTCGGCAACGTGGCGGCTCCGCACGTGATCGCGATCGGCGCCGACCCGCTCATCGCCTCGGCCAGCCTCGTGCTGGGCCGGGTGCAGGACACCACCCTCACCTCGGCCACGCCGCTGAAGTCGTTGAGCGTCATCGAGTGGCTCGACACCGATGCGACGCCCGACGTGATCACCGCGCCCTGGATTTCCAGCCTGGCCGCGAGCGGCAGCAAGGCCGCTGGCGGGCCGGTGGGCGACTTCGAGGCGAGCCTCGCCCTCAGCGGCCTGGGGGCGACGAAGGAGGCGCTGGGCAAGGCGAGCATCGCCGGCTCGGTCGTCGGAGGAGCGTGGAATGTCGCCGGCGCCGTGGGCTCCATCGCAGTGCGCGGAAACCTCACCAACTGCTCGCTCCAGGCCGACTGGCTCAAGTCGCTCAAGGTCACCGGCACGATTGATGAGGACGGCTCGGACGGCGATACCGATGTCTTCCGCGTGCTCAACGGCAGCTTCTCGGCCTCGGACGTGACGTGGAGGGGCATCATCCCGCCCGACCACTGGTTCGGCGGCCTCCGCGCCTACGTCGGTTAGCGCCGGAAATCAGGCTTGTCGCGGCGGGGCCGCGGGGGAGCCTTTCTCCCCAGGAGAGCCTCCCCCGCCTCTTTCGCCTCCTGCTCCTCGCTTCTTCCGCGGCTACGGTCCCATCGGCGGTTCGGTGGCGCGCAGGTGGGCCAGAGCGGCGGCGAAATCGCCGGGCAGCTCAGCGGTGAGTTCCAGGGGCCGGCGGCTGACGGGGTGGGTCAGGCTGAGCTTCCAGGCGTGCAGGGCGAGGCGAGGCATGATCTCCTCCAGCGGATCGGGCGAAAGGCCGCCGCGATAGTGCTTCTCGCCTATCAACGGGTGGCCGATGCTCTCGAAGTGCACGCGAATCTGGTGGCGCCGCCCCGTCTTGGGCACGACGCTCACCAGCGTGTGGGCGGCGAAGCGCTCGCGGACCTCGTAGGCCGAGAGGGCGGGACGCGCCTGCGCCGCATCGGCGGCCACCGACATCAGCCCGTAGCGCCCCGTGTGATAGCCGATGGGAACCGCGATCTGGCCGAAACGGCGCCCGAGGGCGCCGCGCACGAGGGCCAGGTACTCCTTCCTGACCGTGCGCCGCTCAAACTGCTGCGACAGGTGGACGTGCGCCTCGGGCGTCTTGGCCACGACCATGACGCCCGACGTGTCGTAGTCGAGGCGGTGCACGATGCCGGGGTTGCGCGGCCCGGGCGCGTCCCCGTAGATGTGATAGATGAGGCCGCTGGCCAGGGTGTCGTCGGTGAGCCTCTTGCCCGGGTGGCACATGATGCCGGGCGGCTTATTGATGGCCAGGATGTGCGCATCCTCGTAGAGGATGGCCAAGGGCATTTCCCGGGGCGGGATCACGCGCGGGGCCTGCGCCGGGAGCTGGAAGTCCAGCACATCGCCCGGGTTCAGCCGGTAGCTGACGTGCACGGGGCGCCCGTTGACACGCACGCGGCCCGCCTTGATGAGCTTCTGGTACTGCGCGCGCGAGAGCTGCCCGTAGCGCTGGCTCAGGAAGTTGTCGAGGCGGCGGATGGTGAGAGGGCCGCGGACCTCGAGGCGGATGTCGCGCGGGGGCAAGGCGGCGGAGAGAACATCGGCGGAGTCGTCCCCCGCGTCGTGGGGCCTCATGGCCGGCGGGACCTCATTGCGTGGCGGGCGCCTGCGCGGGGCCTTGGAGCCTTCTTCGGACCGCCTCGACCAGGTCGGCGACGGTCTTCACCGAGGCCATGTCGTCGTCCGCCACCTTGATGCCGTAGGCCTCGTCGAGAGCAAACGAGAGCTCCACCGCGGCAAACGAGTCGAGCCCGAGGTCGTGACGCAGGTCGGCCTCGGGGCGCAGCTTCTCGGGAGCAATGTCCAGGGTCGTGGTCAGGATGGATGCGATCTTCTCGTGGACCGGGTCGGGCATCCAGGGGGCTCCTTACGCTGTGAACTGCGAGAAGAGCAGGCACGCGTTCGTGTTGCCGAAGCCGAAGGAGTTCGAAAGCACAATCCGCACGCGCTGCTCGCGCGCCTGGTTGGGCACGTAGTCGAGATCGCACTCGGGGTCGGGGTTCTCGAGGTTGGCGGTCGGGTGGATCACCTGGTCGCGGATCGTGAGGCAGCAGGCCACCGCCTCGATGGCCCCTGCCGCGCCGATGCTGTGGCCGGTGACCGACTTCGTGGCCGAGATGGCCACGCGGCGCGCATGGTCGCCGAAGACGTCCTTGATCGCCTTCGTCTCCGCCGCGTCGTTGGCCGTGGTGGACGTGCCGTGGGCGTTGATGTAGTGGACGTCGCTGGGCGCGATGGCGGCGTCGCGGAGCGCCAGCGTCATGGCGGCGGCGGCGTCGTTGCCCGAGGGGTCGGGCATCACCATGTGGTGGGCGCCCGAGTTGGCGCCGTAGCCGATCACCTCGGCATAGATGCGCGCGCCGCGCCGGCGCGCGTGCTCGAGTTCCTCCAGGATGAGCGAGGCCCCGCCCTCGGCCAGCACGAACCCGTCGCGCTCGCGGTCGAACGGGCGGCTCGCCTTCTCGGGGGCGTCGTTGCGCTTCGAGAGCACCTTCAGCGCCGCATAGGCGCCGAAGGTGAAATACGTGAGCGGGGCCTCCGCGCCCCCGGTCACCACCACATCGCACTCGCCATACTGCACCTTCCGCAGCGACTCGCCGATGGCGTGGCTCGACGAGGCGCAGGCCGTGGAGATCACGACATTGGGCCCCAGCAGGCCGTTCTGTATCGCGACATGCGAGGCCACGGCGTTGGGGCTGATCCGCGGCACGCACAGCGGGTTGAGCCGGTGCGCGCCCCTCTCGTAGGCCGCGATCATCTGCTCCTCGTGGAAGATCACGCCGCCCAGCCCCGAGCCGAATACGCACCCGATGCGGCCGCGGTCCTCGCGGGCCAGTTCCAGGCCGCTGTCGGCGATCGCCATCTGTGTGGCGGCCAGGCCCAGGTGCACGTAGCGGTCCACCCGTCGCGCCACGATGGGCGGCATATACGCCAGCGGGTCCAGCCCCGCCACCTGCCCCGCCACTCTGGACTCGTAGAGCGACGCGTCGAATACGCTGATCGCGCGGACGCCGGACTGGCCCGCCAGCGTGGCCCGCCAGAACTCGTCGGTGCCGATGCCATTGGGGGCGACCACGCCCAGGCCCGTCACGACCACTCGCCGCTTGCTCATCCTCGCCTGCTCCCAATATGCAGCCCGCCCCGCGCCGACACGGGCCGCAACCACGTCGGTATGCCTGATCGGGGAACCAATCGCCAGAGGGGCCACATGGCGCGCCGGCCCTGCTGCGCCCACGACGCGCGCCCTCTACAGGTTATCACAAGCGCCTGCCATTTTCAACGGCTTTTCCGCCCGCCATGCCCTTCGATCGCAGTTGGCTGCCCAGGCCGGGAGTTGGAGGCTCAGGGGCGACGTCGCGCGGGGGGACTTCGGATGGCGAATCAGCCCTCAGGCCGGGGAGATAGGCTTCCCTGGCAGGAAGGGCCCAGGACGCGTCGGGCGACGGCCCGTCGTGCAGAGGGCGAGAGGCCGCGCTACTCCTCCTTCTTGGGCGCCTCATTGCGGAAAGCGTCGCGCACCGCCTGGCGGAACCCCTCGCGGAACGTAGGGTCGGCCAGGTAGTCGTTGAGCGTGCCCTCCTTGCGCAGCTTCTCGATGAGGGCGTGGAGCTCGGGCTGGGTCTTCGGGAAGGTGATGGCGGGCAACGCCCCCTTCACGGGAGCCTCGGCCTTGGCGGGCGGCTCGACCGCCTTTGGGGCCGGCGCCGGCCCAACGGGGGCAACGGCCTTGGGGGCCGGCGCAGCGGGCGCCGCAGGGGCAACCGGCGCAGCAGGCGCCGCGGGGGCCGCCGGCGTCGCCGAGACGATGTCGGGGCCCTTCGGCTCCTCGGCACCCTTGGGTGGGGCAGGAATGGCGCCCTGGGTGTCCTGGAGGTACTTGTGGCCGTCGGCCTCCTCGGCGGCGAACTTGGTGGGGAGGCCGGCGTCGGCGTTCTTGACGATGCGCTCGATGGTCTCGCGGGGGATGGTCTTCTCGCCCTGGTGGGTGAGGATAGTGACGGCGGCCTGGCCCGCGGCCAGGATGGTGCCGCTGATCCGGGTACCGTCGCGGAGCACCACGGCGTCGGTGTCGAGGAGCACGAGGGCGCCTTCGCCGCCTTCGTCCTCCTCGCCTTCGGCGCCCTTGGCCTTGCCCGGAGCGCCCTTGAGGGCGCCTTTCGGGGCCGTCTTGGGCGTGCCTTTGGGGGCCTGCTTGGGCGCCACAGCGGGCGCGCCCTTCGGGGCGCCTCCCTTGGCGGCACCGCCCTTGGCGCCCGGGGCATTCGCACCGGGCACTTTGCGGACCGGTGCCTCCTCCTCCTGCGCCCGGACGCTGAACACGACGAGCGCGATGCCCAGCAGAAGGCCGGCGGCTCCTGCGACGAGTTGTTTCATCTGCGTTGGCTCCTGGGCTGCGGGGGATGGGCAGCGGCTTCGAGCTGGCGGACCTCGGAGGGCCTCAGCTTCCGGCACGCACCTTCCTTGAGCAGGGGGTCGCGGATGGGACCGATGGCTACGCGCTGGAGGTCGGACACCGGGTGGCCGACCTTGGCTAGCACGCGGCGTATCTGGCGGTTGATGCCCTGGCGGAGTTCGACCTCCAGCTCGGTCGCCTCCTTGCGGCGGCGGCAGACCCGGACGCGCGAGAGCGACGTGCGGCCCTCCGAGAGGTAGACGCCGCGTTGAACCTTCTCGACGTCCTCGGGGCTCATAGCCCCGCGCACCCACACGCGGTAGAGCTTGGGCACCTCGTGGCTCGGATGGGTGAGGCGCTGGGTGAGGGCGCCATCGTTGGTCAGCAGGATCAGCCCGCGGCTGTCGGCGTCCAGGCGTCCGATGGTGTAGAGGCGGCGATGGTCGCCGCCGGGCACCAGGTCAATGGCGCGGGCGCGTCCTTCACGGCCGTCCGACGTGCAGACCACGCCGCGCGGCTTGTTGAGCAGGTAGTAGGCCGGCGCCTCCTGCCGCACGCGCACGCCGTCACAGCGGATGTCCGCCTCCGACGGGTCCACCTTGTGCCCCAGGTCGGTCACCGGCGCGCCATTCACGGTCACGCGGCCCTGCGCGATCAGCTCGTCGCAGGCGCGGCGCGAGCCGAAGCCTGCGTGAGCCAACAGCTTGTTGAGACGTTCAAGGGACATGTCCGCGCGCCTCTCTGCTCCGGGGCTGATCTTACAGGATTGCGCCGTGGTTTTCAAGGCCACTGCGCGAGCCGGCTGGACGCAATGCGGAACGCTTGCCGGCGTCGGGCCGGTCCCGCGGCACATAAGAGGCGGGGGCCCCGTTTGACTCTGCCGGCGTGTGCGAATAGGATGGCGCACATCCCCGCTGAAGCCCCGCGACCGAACAGGGAGACACCATGCCGCATCTGCCCGCCGATATCCATATGCATTCCAAGCTCTGCGGACACGCCGTCGGCGAGATTGACGACTATGTCGAGCGGGCGATTGAGCTGGCCCTGGAAGCAGTCGGTTTCTCCTTCCACCTTCCAATCACCATTCCAGTGCCGTACAAGGTCAACGTGTCCCGGGAGGAACTCGACTTTCTGGCAACCGAGATCGACCGCCTGAGAGCCAAGTACGGGAGGTCCATTCCGATCCTCTTCGGGGGCGAGGCCGACTACCTTCCCGACCGCGTGGACGAGGCGGCGGAACTGGCCCAGGCCTACCCCTTCGACTTCCTCATCGGCTCGGTGCACTTCATCGGAGACTGGGCCTTCGACCATCCCGCCAGTGTCGAGCGATTCGCCGACTGGGAGCGCCGCCACCTCTACGAGGCGCACTTCGCCCTCGTGCGCGAGGCCATGGCCACGGGCATCTTCGACATCATGGGCCACGTGGACCTCGTCAAGAAGTTCGGCCATCGCCTCGAGGGGGACTGGTCGGACCTCATCCATGAGGTGTGCGACACGGCGCGGCGCCACAACGTCTGCGTGGAGATCAACACGGCGGGCTTCGACAAGCCGGCCGGCGAGCAGTATGCCTCGGCCGACTTCCTCCGAGCGTGTGCGGAGCTGGGCGTGCCCGTCACCTTCGGCTCGGACGCCCACGCCCCGCAGGAGGTCGGCCGGCATTTCGCCCGCGCGGTGGCCCTGGCGCGCGCCGCGGGCCACACCCACTACGCCGTGTTCGCCGGGAGGCAGCGTTCGCTCCGCCCCATCAGCGCAGAAGGCTGAGGCGCAGCGGTTGGGCCGAGACAAGCTCGCCCCGGCCGCACGGCGGGCGTTCGAGGCCCCGGCAGTTCACGTGGCAGAGCGCCGTGCAGCCCTCCACGGGCGCGAACCTCCCCCCGAGCGTCTTCGCGCAGAATGGCAGCGCATGGCCTTCGCAGTTCGGGAGTCCGGAGCTATCCGTCTCGGAGGCGGCGTTCTCCTGACACGTCGCATAGGTCATCCCCGCCGCTTCGCATAGCGAGCGCAACTGCCGGTGCAGGGCCAGGCGCGTGGGCCGACGCAGCAGGTACCCCACCGAGGTCCCCGAGCGGTCGAACACATAGTCTTGTCGCATCGCCATCGCCGCCGCCGGATCGCGCGGAGCCACCAGGGCGGCGAGGCGGTCGAGAGATGCCTGCCCCTGTCCACGCCCCGGCGCCGCCGCGAGCCGGCCCGTGGAGCAGATCACATGCGTGCAACCCACGGCTGCGAACCGACGCAGGAGGGCATCGGCCTGGTCCAGCCAGTGCGGCCCGTACAGGGCCTCCCAGGCGTGCGGCAGCAGGGGGTCGAGCCGAACGGCTGTCTTCACTCCCGCTGCGGAGAGCTGGCGAACGCTCGCCATTCGCTCCGCGAAGGAAGGGGCGTGGGGCGAGAGCAGACCGAGGACCTCGGGCGGGCCCTCGATGGTCGTCGCGACGACGCAGTTCCTGTGTGACGCGAAGCCTGGCACATCGAGCAGAAACGTGGCATCGCCTTTCGTCACGATGAGGACGCTCACGCCGCGCGCGACCAGCAGTCGGACGAGGCGCGCCGTCTCACGCCGCACCTCGGCCACGGCCTGGCAAGGGTCGGTGGTGTTCGAGATGGAGACGGGAGGGCAGAGGCTGATCCGGTCGAGGTCCCGCTCCACCAGCTCGGGCAGGTTCGCGTACACCTCGAGCACGTCTCCGCTTGGCCGTGCGAAGACGGCGTCGCGCGCGTAGCAGTACACGCATCGGTGGATGCAGTGGCTTGCGCCCGGGGGCGTGACGTTCACAATCCAGCTATGGATGCACTTGCGTTGCGGGCATGCGTAGGGGAAATCGTGGAAGGTGGAGGATTTCCTGCGGACGAGCCGGACGTTCATTCCCGCTCCGCTCAGAGCCTCGTCCACGTTTTCTTGAACTCCCGCGTGCTCAGGAGCGCCACGTAGTCGTGCTGGCCCGTGCGCTGGCAGAGCTCCTGGATGATCGCTTCGCAATCGCCCTGGCTCTGCCCGTGAATCATGGCGTAGACGTTATACGGCCACTCCGGGCTGGCGGCTCGTTCGTAGCAGTGGGTGATGGCGGCCACGCGCACCGCCTCGCGGGCGAACTCCTCCACCTGCTCGGGCGGCACGCGCCAGACGCACATCACGTTGGCCACGACGCCGGCATTGCGGTGTGCGATCGAGGCGCCCAGACGCCGCACCTCGCCTCGGGCGAGCATGCCCCGCAACCGCTCCAGCAGCGCCTCGGCGGCGAGGCCCAGCCGCCCCGCCACCTCGGCGTACGGCTCGGCTACGATCGGCAGCCCGTCCTGAAGGGCCGAGATGATCCGGCGGTCCAGCTCATCCATCGTTCCCCTCCTCCGGGAAGGTGAACCGGACGCCGATCTTGAACTTCCGCAGCACCGGCAGCACGACCACAGGGAGGCGCGTGGCTTTCTCCACGGCGCCGATCGCCGCCGCGAGCGCGTCGGGGGAGTCGGCGGTGAGGGTGAACCAGAGGTTGTAGGGACACGTGCCGTGGATCGGCGCCCGCTCGTAGTTGTGGGTCACGCGCTCGATCTGGGAGACCGTGGCGGCGACCGCCTCCACGCGCCCCTCGGGCACGGTCATGGCCGCCAGCGCGCCGAGGCGGCCAACCCTGGCGGGGTCCAGCACAGGTCCGATCCGCCGGATCAGTTCGGCCTCGCACAGCGCTGCGACGCGGCGGATCACCTCGTTCTCGGGCAGCCCAAGCTCCTCGCCAAGGCGGGCGAAAGGGCGTGGCACGAGGGGGAAATCGCCTTGAATGCGGTTCAGAAGCCTGCGATCAGTATCGTCCACGATCACCTCGCACTTCGCAGCAGGCTGACGCCGCAGCGCCATCGTAGCCCGGCGCCGCGGGCTCTCGCCTCTCACACGGCCACGAGCCCGCCGTCTGCCCCGATGCCCAGAGCTGGCCGAGTACCGCACCACGGGAGCACGCCGAGCGTACCCGTATTGTACCGACAGCCGGGTTGGCCGCAAGCGCGAGCATGGCTTCCCCTTGCAGGTGAACGGGACCCGGTGTATGCTCCCGGTGGAGCGAGGAGCGCGGGCTACCCGCCCGTGCTGGGGCAACCAGGGGCCATTGCCGCCTGATGCGGCGAGGAGGCCTTGCCATCCGCTTCATCTGCGCATCTCTCCCGCCTCCGACGCGGGTTTCTGCACCCGTTGCATCTCTTGTAACCCTATGCGTCGCCACCCTTTGCGGCGCTCAGGACGAGCAACTGCGCTTTGCCGTGTATGGCGGCAGCGAAACCGCAGGCCCAGAGGCCAGAGCGGTTGTGGCGCAGATTGCGCGGCTGATGCCCGATCTGGTTGCACACGCCGGAGGCATGGTCGGCAGCACCCAGATCGCCCGGTGGCGGGACTTCGAGCAACTCACGGCTCCCCTCACAGACTTCTGCCCCTTCTACGGTTGCCGCGGCAGAGGCGAGAACAGAGCCTACATTGTCGCTCGGGATGGCTCGCCCGAGCCGCGCCTGCTGGGCGACAACCATTTTTCTTTCGACTTCCGCGGCGCGCATTTCGTCTTCCTGGATACCGAGGAACGAGTAGACAGAGATGATCCGCAGACGCGCTGGCTCAGTGCCGACCTCGCGTCGGCGGCGGGGAAGCCTATCTTCGTCTTCACGCATCGAGCCGTCTTCGGCGCCGCCGAGCGGTTCATCCTGGTGGGTGGCGAGCAGTGGTGGCACCCGCTCTTCGTGCGGCACAGAGTCCGCATCGTCTTTTCGGGGGCACGCCACCTGTACCACAGGGTGAATGAGGGCGGGGTAGCCTACGTCATCACGGGCGGCGGAGGCGGTCCGCTCGACCCCGTGATGGCTCGTCGGCAACTGGCGCCGGGCGACGTGGCTGCCTCGTTCAACCACTGCCTCGAGGTCACGCTCGCCCACGACGAGATCCGATGCAGGGCCGTGGACCCTGAGGGCCGGACGCGCGACGAGTTCGCTGTCCGCGCCTCTGGGGCTCTTGGCGAAGTGGAGTATTGACGGCGTACCTATTCTTGGGGGAACGCGCAAGGTGGCACGGGCTGGCTGACCCCAAACCCACAGACGCGGCCGCCCGTGCCACCACCCCCTGGAGAAGCTGGCGGGGTCCGGCAGCCGTATGCCGGCTATGGCTGGCGGGCGGGGCCGGCGGTCGCGCGCTCGTCCCGCGCCAGCAGCATCTCCTTCACCTTCATCAGGCGCGAGATGTCGCTGCGGGTGTACTCTTCGAGCCGTGCCTCGATGGTGCGGCGGGTGGACCGGAGATCGGGGATGACGGAGTACTCGAGCGCATTGGTGCGCCGGCGGGTCCGCTCGAGTTCGTCGGCAAGCCGCCGGATGGTATCCTCGGCCTGGGCCAGCTCGACCACGCGCGGCATCAGCTCGCGCAGACGGCGCACCGCCGCATCGAGATAAGGCGAGGTCTCGGCCAGGCTGTAGGGGCGGCTCTCGTCGGCGAGGGTGAACTCCAGGGCGGGGACCACAACCCCCATGATGCGCTCCTGGCGCGCCCGGAACACGGCGCCGGCGTAGGCGAGTGCGGCGGCCGTCTCGGTGGCGGGCGGCGACGTGGCTGCGCCGGCCTTCACGAACAGCTCGATCACCTCGGGGAACCGGGCATCGAGGTCCAGCCGCAACCGCTTCAGGGCCTCGAGGCGCTCGGTGACCTCCTTGATGATCCCCTCGAGCTTGTCCTTGAGCAGCTTGTGCCCGCGCAGGGCCATGCCGAGGCGCTTGCGGACGCGCAGCAGTTCCATCCGGGTTGGGGCGACTTTGCGCTTCACGGCTAGCCTTTCTTCCCTGCCCCCGCGGTCCGGGCCGCCACCTCCTCGGCCTCGCCGCCAACAGGTGCCCGCGCCGCCGCAGCGGCTTCCTCCGAGGGCTTGTAGTACTTGTCCAGGATCGCGGGCTTGCAGCGTTTGAGCTCGGCACGCGGCAGCATGCCCATCAGGCGCCAGCCGATGTCCAGCGTCTGCTGGATCGAGCGGTTCTCGTAGACCCCCTGGCCCACGAACTCACGCTCGAAACGGTCGGCGAACTTCACGAAGAGCAGGTCGGTGGGCGTCAGCGCGCTCTCGCCCAGCACGACGGCCAGTTCGCGGGCGTTCTTGCCGCGGGCATAGGCCGCATAGAGCTGGTTGAGCACGTTGGCATGGTCCTCGCGCGTCTTGCCCTCGCCGATGCCTTTGTCCTTCAGGCGCGAGAGCGACGGGAGCACATCAATGGGCGGGTAGACGCCCTGGATGTGCAGCGTGCGGCTGAGGAAGATCTGCCCCTCGGTGATGTAGCCGGTGAGGTCGGGGATCGGGTGGGTCTTGTCGTCGTCGGGCATGGTGAGGATGGGGATCTGGGTGATGGAGCCCTTGCGGCCGCGCATGCGCCCGGCTCGCTCGTAGAGGGTCGAGAGGTCCGTGTAGAGGTAGCCGGGATAGCCGCGACGCCCGGGCACCTCCTTGCGTGCGGCGGAGACCTCGCGGAGCGCGTCGCAGTAGTTGGTCATGTCCGTGAGGATCACGAGCACGTGCAGGCCGAGGTCGAAGGCGAGATACTCGGCGGCGGTGAGGGCCACTCGCGGGGTGGCGATGCGCTCGATGATCGGGTCGTCCGCGAGGTTGATGAACACGCAGGCGCGCGCGAGGGCGCCGGTGCGGCGGAAGTCCTCGAGGAAGTAGTTGGCTTCCTCGAAGGTGATTCCCATGGCGGCGAAGACGACGGCAAAGCCCTCGCCCGACTTGAGGGTGCGCGCCTGGCGGGCGATCTGGGCGCCGACCATGGCGTGCGGCAGCCCGGAGCCGCTGAAGACGGGCAGCTTCTGGCCGCGGACGAGCGTGTTCAGCCCGTCAATGGCCGAGATGCCGGTCTGGATGAACTCGTTGGGATAGTCGCGCGCGCAGGGGTTGATGGGGCTGCCGTTGATGTCGAGCCGCTTCACGGGCAGCACGGGCGGCCCGCCGTCAATGGGGCGGCCCGAGCCGTCGAAGGCGCGCCCGAGGATGTCGGGCGCCACGGGCAGCTCGAGGCCGCGGGCGAGGAACCGCACCTTGACGTTGTCGGGCGCGATGTCGCGGCTGCCTTCGAAGATTTGCAGGATGGCGCGGTCCTCGTTGGCCTCGAGCACCTGGCCCCGGCGCTTCTCGCCGCCCGGCAGATGCACTTCGGCGAGCTGGCCATAGCTCACCCCCTCGACGCGCTGCACGAGCATCAGGGGGCCGACGAGGTCGCGGGCTTGCTTGTACAGGGTGATCATCGGTCGTCCTCGAGTGGAATGCGCAAACGAACTGGCGTCCTCACGCCTCCTTGGGAGCCGCGGCGGCCAGGCCGGCGATCTGTTGTTCGAGCTTCCCGCGAAGCGCGTCGAGCTGGTCCACGTCGCCCTCGTCCACGCGCTTCATCTGGGCAATATCCTCCAGCGCGCCGAGGCGCGTGATCGCCTCGACGTCGGCGCCGCCCTCCAGCGCCTTCGCGGCCAGATCGTAGAAGTCCACGATGTTCCGCAGCATCAGGAATTGCTTGCGCGCCGACGTGTAGGTGTCCACCGCGTCGAAGGCGTTCTGGTGCAGGAAGTCCTCCCGCACCATCTTGGCGCCCAGCAGGATAAGGCGGTCGGAGGCCGAGAGCGAGTCGACGCCCACCAGGCGGACCAGCTCCTCGAGCTCCGCCTCGCGGTTGAGGAGCCACATGGCGCGACGCCGCACGTCGGCCCACTGCCTGTCCACGTGCTCGCCGGCGAACTTCGACGCGACGTCCTCGTAGAGCGAGTAGCTGGTGAGCCAGTTGATGGCCGGGAAGTGCCGCTGGGCCGCCAGCGCGTCGTCGAGGCCCCAGAAGACCTTCACCACGCGGAGCGTCGCCTGGACGACTGGCTCCGAGAGGTCGCCGCCGGGCGGGCTCACGGCGCCGATGAGGCTCACCGTGCCGGCCCGCCCATCGGCCCCGAGGCAGATGACGTTGCCGGCGCGCTCGTAGAAGCCTGCAATGCGGCTGGCCAGGTAGGCCGGGAAGCCCTCCTCGCCCGGCATCTCCTCGAGCCGGCCGGAGATCTCGCGCATCGCCTCGGCCCAGCGGCTCGTCGAGTCGGCCATCGTGGCCACGCTGTAGCCCATGTCGCGGAAGTACTCGGCAATGGTGATGCCGCAGAACACGCTCGCCTCGCGGGCGGCCACGGGCATATTCGAGGTGTTGGCGATCAGCACCGTGCGCTCGATCAGCGGGCGCCCCGACTGCGGGTCCTCGAGCTCGGGGAACTCGAGCAGCACGTCGGTCATCTCGTTGCCGCGCTCGCCGCAGCCGACGTAGACCACGATCTGAGCGTCGGCCCACTTCGCGAGCTGATGCTGCACCACGGTCTTGCCGCTGCCGAAGGGGCCGGGCACGCACGCGGTGCCGCCCTTGGCCACGGGGAACAGCATGTCGATCACGCGCTGGCCGGTGACCAGCAGCTCGGTGGGCGGCACGCGCCGTGCCACCGGGCGCGGCTGCCGCACGGGCCACTTCTGCATCATCGGCAGCTCGTGGCGGCCGCCCTCCCCCTCCAGCACATAGACCGGCTCGGTGACGGTGGCCTGGGTTTCGCGGATGGACACCACGCGGCCGCCGAGGCCGGGCGGCACCAGGATCTTGTGGCTCACGAGCGGCGTTTCCTGCACCGTGCCCACGACGTCGCCGGGGCCCACCTGGGCGCCCTCCTTCACGGCGGGCACGAAGTGCCACTTCTTCGAGCGGTCGAGGCCGGGCAGTTCGGCCCCGCGCACGATGAAGTCGCCGAACTTGCCGCGGATGGCCTCGAGCGGGCGCTGGATGCCGTCGTAGATGGCGGTCATGAGGCCCGGCCCTAGCTCGACGCTCAGGGGCGCGCCCGTGGGGTAGACGGGGTCGCCGGGGCCGATCCCTTCGGTGCTCTCGTAGACCTGGATGGAGTACTCGCCGGCGCGGATCTCGATGATCTCGCCGAAGAGCTTCTCCTTGCCGACCCGGGCGATCTCGTACATGCCCGACTGGTCGAGGCCCGTGGCGACGACCAGGGGGCCGGCAACCTTCTTGACCACGCCTTCTTTCATGGATGCCTCTTCCCGTAGTGGCCTAGTATTCGCCCAGAATGTTCGCCCCCGCGGCCACCTCGATGAGGGCGCGGAGGTCGTCGAGAACCGGATGGCCCTCGGCCCGCTCGGCGGGCAGCACGATCACGGCCGCGCCACGCCGGCGCAACAGCCCGATCGCCTCCTGGCACGCCACGAAGTGCTGGTCGAGCAGCACCAGCCCCGGCGCGCCGCTCGCGGCCAGGCGGCGGGCCGCCTCGGCCACGTCGGCCGGCGTCGCGCAGGCGACCGGCTCGGCGCCGATGGCCGCGAACACGCCCACGAAGTGTCTGCGCCCCAGGGCGGCAAGCTTAGCCATAGGTCTGCCTCAGGTCTCCGGCAATCGCCTCGCGGGGCAGGCCGGCGGCCCGCCCTGCGACGATGGCCTTCAGATTCAGCGCCTCGATTCGCAGCGCCCACAGGAAGGCGAAGACGGGCTCCGGTCCGAACGCCTCGCCGCGTCCCGCGCGAATCTGCTCTGTCATCGCGTTGTCAATCAGGCGCTCGACCGCCACGGGCGGCAGGGGCTCATCCTCGGCGATGCCCTGCACGCCGGGCAGCCCCAGGCTCATCAGGGGCGCCCGCCAGTCGCGGCGGCCTTCGTCGCCCATCGCCGCCAGCGCCTGCCGGGCCTCGCCCAGGCCGTCGAATGCTTCCACGGCAAGAGCGCCGCCCCACTGGTTGAACCGGCACCGCAGCGCCGCGAGCGCCAGGCGGAAGGTGAGCCAGGCGTCCACCCACCCTGCGATGGCCGCGCTGCCCGTGCCCAACGCGGCCCGCCGCACGCTGCGCGCCTCAAACACGTGCGTGATGCCATCCACGTGCTGCGGCGACCATTCGTCGCGCGGCGCGGCGTCGCGCAAGGCGGCGCCCGCCGCGGCGAAGAGGTCGTAGGGCGCCTCGGCCTCCTGGCCGGCCCAGCACTGCTCCCAGACGCTCCGAGGAACACTCGCCCCCGGCGCCGCGGCCCCCTCCAGGCCCAGGGCCTTCTCGCGCAGGAAGCCTCGATAGGCCTGCCACTCGAGAGGCAGTAGGAAGACGTCTGCCATGCTGGGCATGGGGCTGGCCTCGCCCAGCCGGCGCGTCGTAGCCGCGTAGGAGACCTGCATCGCCTCGGCCAGCTCGAACGGCTCGGCAGTCTCCGGAAGGTCGGCGAACAGAAGCGTCTGGCGCACGCGGCTGCACAGGTCGCGAAGCTCGTCGGCGCCGAGCAGCTCTGCCGTGGCCCGTTGGGTGAGCAGGCGCGTGTCCAGCGCACTCACGAGGCCGCTGACATAGGTCCAGGACATGCGGTTGAGGCGGGGGGACGCCACGGCAGGCACGAGCTAGGCTCCTGACTCCTCGGCGGCCGCGCCGAGGGAGGGGACATCGCCGAACAGGCGCTCGGCGAGCGAGACGGCGAGTTCGTCGCGCAGGTCCTCCAGAGCGGCGTCAAGCGTGAGATCCAGGTCCACGCCATCGCCGACGAGGTACACCCCGCCGCGCATCAGGCCTGGCTGGGGCGCCACGGTGAGGCCCCTGCTGCCCGCCCCCCGCACGACGGCCTCGACGGCCGCGCGGTCGCGCTCGGCGCAGTAGAGCGTGCCCGACAGCCCCTCGGCGCACGCTCGCCGCACCTGGGCGGCGAGCCAGCGGGCATAGTCGAAGCCCTGGCCCGCCAGAGCGCGGTCGGCCACAGCCCGGAAGAGGTCGTGGAAGATCTCGTTCTTGCCCTCGAGCAGCTTGAGCGAGAACTCGGCCTTGCGTGCATTGACCTGGCGCTCGGCGCTCGCCTCGGCCTCGGCCTGGGCGATGGCGCTGCGCCGGCGCTGCTCGTCGCGGAGCGCGGCGCTGCGGCGCTCGAACTCGGCCCTGGCCTCGGCCTCGGCCTGGGCGACCAGTTGGGCGGCCTCCTTGTCGGCGGAGGCCATCACCTTCTTCTCAACGTCGGCGAGCGGCACGGGCAGCCTCCTAGGCGACCTTCATCGCGGTGACCCACATGATGAAGAGAATCGAGGCGAGGAGCGCCACGACGGCATAGGTTTCGACCAGGGCGGGGATGAGGATCGAGCGCCCGCTCTCCTCGGGCCGGCGTGCGGTGAGGTTGATGGCGGCCGCCGAGGCCTCGCCCTGGTAGATGGCGCTGCGGTACTGCACGATGCCGGCGCAGATGCCCACCGCCATGAGGGCCAGGCCCATCAGCGGCGTCACCTTCAGCGCGCCGCCGAGAATGCCCGTCTGCGCGGCCATGAAGATGGCGATGATGAAGCCGTAGAAGCCCTGCGTGCCCGGGAGCGCCATGAGGACCAGCAGCTTGCCGAACAGCTCGGGCTTCTCCGACAGCACGCCGGCTGCCTGGCCGCCGGCGATGCGGATGCCTCGGGCCGAGCCCACGCCGCCGAACATCACCGCCATCATCGCGCCGATGACGGCCCAGCCCGCGCCCGTCTTCAAGAAGTACTGCGTCACGAAGTCTTCCATGCCGATCCTTCCTACAAGGGTTGACCCGAGCGGCTAGCCGGTGATCCGGATCCGGCTGCCCGTGGCGCCCAGGGGAGCGAACCGCTGGGCGCCCGGCTCGTAGAAGCGACCAAAGAACTCCACGAAGATCAGGCGGGCGGCGTGGATGAACGCCCCCAGGCCGCTGATCAGCAGATTGAACAGATGGCCCCCGGCCATGACCACGAGGAATAGCACCGTGCCGAGCACAGCGATGTCCAGCTTCACCAGCTCGGCGATGATGTTCACGGCCATGCCCACGATGGTCGTGGTCAGCCCCAGCGCCAGCAGGCGGCTGTACGACAGGGTGTCGCCGATAAACGACACGCAGCCGTACGACCCCACGATGCCGTACAGGCTCAGGAGGCCCACCACCACCTTGCCCACGACCGACTTCTCGTTCCGCCCCTGCGTGAGCACCAGCCCCGCCGCCCCTGCGGCCGCCAGCCAGCCGCCGATCGTGCCCGCGAGGGCCAGCTCGGGCGACACTTGGCCCACCAGGAGCAGCACGAGCCCCGGCAGAAGAAGGAACCACAACCCCGCGTCGAACACCGCGCCCCACTTGTCGCCCTGGAGCCAGAGGCCGCGGAACTTCATGGCGATGCCCCAGAACTGGTTCGCAATGCCCAACGCGAGGGCGATGCCGAGGGCGGCCACCGGCTTCTTCAGCGGGTCGGCCGGCCAGTTCGCGAAGACGCTCTGGCTGCCGAACACACGGGCCGGCAGGTCGGCCGCGGCCGTGGCCGTGGCCGCGCCGACCAGGAACGTGCTCACGGCGCCGTAGCACAGCAGGCCGAAGAAGTTACGCAACCCCGGGTACTCGCGGTATCGCGCCCGGAGGGCCAGGCACATGGCCAGCATCACCAGGCCGTAGATCGCGTCGCCGAGGCAGATGCCGAAGAACAACACGAAGCTCAGCATCAGGAAGGCCGAGGGGTCGAACGCGTGGTAGCTGGGCAGGCCGAACATCTCGACAAGGAACTGCGCGGGCCGGAAGAGCGCCTTGTTCGTGAGCGACACCGGCACGTTGTCGCCGGCCGCCGGGGGTTCGAGAACGAGCGAGATCTCGGGCATCTCGCGCGCCACGGCCGCCTTCAGCGCCTCGGCCTCTCTCGCGCGCACGTAGCCCACCATCACGGCGGCACGCCCGGTGGCGGCCATTTTGCTCACGGCGCGCGCGGTCTCCAGCGCGTTCTCCTCGTGGCCAAGCACCAGCTCCACCTGAGTCCGCAGCGGGCCCAGGCTCGCCAGCTCGGCCTCCACTTCGCGGGCCGCTGCCTCGCTGCTCCTGAGTTCCTCCCGGATCGCCTGCACGTAGGCGCCGAGGGTCGTGCTGCGCTCGGGCCCGGGGACGGGCTCGAAGCCTAGCTCCCTGAGCCGCGACGCCGCCATGTCGGCCTGTTCGCGGAGCGCCACACTGGCGACCAGGGCGTTGCTGCCCGCTTCGCCCAGAGCCTCGAGGACCACGCCCTCCTGCGTCGAGCCGATGGCGTCGAGCCGTTCGGCCAGCTTCGTGGGGACGAGCCACAGCACGGCCGACGACCACCGCAGGCCGCCCTCCGCCGGCACGGCCACGTCCAGCCCGCCGAACCCTTCCAGAGTCTTGAGGCGCCCCTTGGCCCGCTCGGCGGCCGCCTGGGCGGCGGCACGCTGGGCCGCCAGCTCCTTCAGTCGCGGGTGCAAGCTCTCGACATCAATCGCCTGGAGCGCCGCTTCGAGTTTCTTGTGCGTCGTCTCGATCGGCGTGGGGATGAGGTTGGAGAGCAGGTCGCGGGGGGTCTTGTGGAACTGGGAGAGAATGTCGAGGCATTCGGCGAGTTTGCGGACGCGTGCCTCGATGGCCCGCGTATCCGCCGACAGCGAGCGCAGGGCCGCCTGGTGCTCGTCGTCGGTGCGCGGCACCTCGGCGACGTGAACCAGCCCGATCCTGGCGAGCTGCTCGGGCACTTTTTCGGCGCCCGCGGCGGGGCTGATGAGCCAGACCTTGAGGACGGGGTCAATTGCCATCGGCCCGCTGCTCCAGGAGCCTCAGAAGCTCCTCCACCATCGGGGGCACCCGCTCGGTTCGCACGCGGCCCAAGGCCGCCTGTGCCGCGGCAAGCTGGCGGTCGAGTGTCTCCAGTGCTGCGGCCATCTTCCCCTCTGCTTGCCTGCGATAGCTGGCCGCCTCGTCGCTGGCCTGTCGGTCGAGTTCACGCGCGAGCGCGTCCAGGTCGGCCTGCGCCTTCTGGCGAATCTCTCGGGCGCGGGCCTTCGCGTCGTCAACGGTCCTGGCCGCTTTGGCCTCGATTGCCACGATCCCGTCGAGCACGTTCTGTTTCATTCCAGAGGTCCCACTCATCGCCGAGGGCCTTTCGCCTGTAACTGCCAGCCGCAACTGTCCTGCCATGGCAAGGCGCCCATTCCTGGGCGCCCGGTAGCTAATAGTATACGGAAATCGCGTTGCGGCGCAAGCGCGATCGGTGAGGCGAGGCGGCCTGTGCCCGGGCGCCGGCACTCGCGTGCACGCGGCGAATTGTCGCGCTTTCGCGCGAAAGAGCAATCGTCCTGCACCCTCGCCAAGAATCCACCACATGCCAGGAACGGCCACGAAGCGCCCCGGAGCGCCTGAGCGCCATACTTGCTCAACTCAGAGGGGGAGGAAAATGAGCAAGTATGGGAGGAGAGGCCGTAGAGCCGCCCGGATCGCCAAAGCGCCATACTTGCTCAACCCAGTGGGACAGGCAAGTGAGCAACTATGGGCGGCGAGGCCGTAGAGCGGCTCGGAAGGCCGAAGCGCCATACTTGCTCACCTGTCGGCGACGGCAGGGCCGAGCGGGTACGGCGACGCGGTGTCTGGTTTCCGAGACTCCGGCGACGAGTGGCGCTCGTGCCAGGGTCGCGGGCCATGCTCGTCGGGGGCGCTGCATGGCCGGGCGGGACGTTCGGGACCGGCTACACTTCGCAGAACCGGGCAGGCCCGCCCGGCCGAGCGGGCCACGGGCCGCTCGGAGGGCGACGCTGGCTCGCTACTCGGCAGACTCGAGGAACTCCTGGAGGATGGCGCTGGCGGCGGCCTTTTCGGCCTTCTTGTCGTAGGCGACGGGGTCGGATTTCTCGATGTACTGCTCGGCGCCCTGGCGGAAGAAGCTTTCCCAGCCCGGCACGGCATCGGCGGTGGGGGTCCCCAGCTCGCGCCGGGCATAGTCGAGCACCTGCTGAAGCTGGCGGCCTGCCACCTGCTGGTGATACTCGAGCGTGTCGGTGAGGGCGTAGCCGTCGTTGAAGAGCGGGCTCTGCTGTTCGCGGATGGCCTGTGCGAGGAGCTTGTTGGCGCCCTTGGTGGCGGTGGCCTCGAGGATGGCGTCGTCGAGGCACATGTCTTTGCGCGTGGCGATGAGGCGGCTGAGCGCTTTGTGGGCGGCGAGGAGTTGCTTCTCGGCCTTCTGGAGGGCCGCGAGGGACTCCTCCTTGACCTGGGTGGAGTAGCCGTTGGTGGCGGCGGCCCGCTTGGCGTCGCGCACGATGGCGAGCACGCGGTTGCAGCTCTCCTGGATGTGCTGATGGAGGTAGTTGCGCCCGAGGTCCACCAGGTCGGCCTCATAGAAGAGGCTGGCGCCGGCGGCCGGCTTGCAGGCCAGGGCGAGTGCAACGGCGGTGCGCGCGGCGCTGCTGCCGGGCGCCGAGATGCTGCCCCAACCGGTGTAGGCGCGGTAGTTCACGCCGGTTTCGGGGCGCGGGGCGCCGCGCAGGCCCTCTTTCTGGGCCTCGGCCATGGGGAAGATGGCGGCGGGTGCATATCGCCGCTGGAGGTAGTTGCTCACGGCGCGGTTCGTCTGGGCCCCTTCAGCGCGCCAGACATAGGCCGCGCCCCAGGCGAACTCCGCGCACAGGTCGTCCATCATGGGATTCACGCGGCGAAGATCGTGCCAGTTCCAGAAGCCCACGGCTTTGGGCGCGGGGATCAGGTGGTTGAAGTGGTGGAAGCAGTTGGCCAGCAGCCAGAAGCGGTTGGTGAAGAGATCGTCGTTCGGCCCGTCGCTCCACGGCACGGCGTACGCAAGCGAGCGGCCCGCCAACCGGTCGGCCGCGGTGTAGACGGTGTCGCGGTACGAACCGGCCATCCGGCTGTCAATCCGCTCGATCTCGGTGACAAACCGGAGGTCGAGCTTGCGGCGCAGCGCGCCGAGGTCGGGGTCCCAGTAGAGGAAGCCGACATCGGGGGGAAGCTGGCTGATGAAGCGGCTCCGCGCCTCGGGCGTGTTGCCCCAGGAAGGAGCTTCCCATGAGGGCACGCGGATCTGGGCCTTGGGGTCCACCTGCCGCATGGTTTCAATCGCGGCGAGGCTTCTGCTTTCGGAGGACTGGGAAGCGGCCGCCATCCTGGGCGCCGGCTCGCCACAAACCACGTAGGAGTGGTCGGTGCCGTACGTGTCCACAATGGCCTTCCACAGCTTCGCCTGGAGTTCGCGAATCCTGGGCTCCGAGGGGGCCAGAGCGCAACTGCCCCCTGCGGCGGCGGGGTAACTGGCGGGGTACGGCGGCTGCCAGGCCAGGTTCGGCATCGCCTTCCGCAGGCTCTGCTCGAACTCGCCGTAGACATATACGTAGGTGATCTTCAGGCCGAGCGTTTGCCGGGCGTAGGCGAAGACGTCCTTGAGCAAGGCCGTGGTGTACTCGGGGTTCAGGCCGTATCCCATGCGGGCGGTGACCCCGGCCTTTGCGTCCACGCCTTCCAGCACCTCGGGCCGTTGGCCCTTCGCCTCGGGGAAGGCCTGGTCGAACGCGGTGCCCCAGGCCCGGCTGACCAGGGTGAAGGGAATGGCCAGGGAGTTCATCTTCTTCTTCGCCATCCAGCGGAGGAACGGCTTCCAGTCCTCGGCATTCCACAGGGTGGCCTGGAACCGCTTCGGGCCGTAGAGGCCGAGGGGCACGTAGTAGGTGCGGTCGGTGAAGGCCGGATTGCCGAGGATGTTCTGCCGGCGGAGCACCACGTCGCTCCGCTGCGGAACGTGGTCGCCGTCTACGAAGAAGCCGCAACCGAGTTCCGCCTCCAGCAGGTCGTAGACGGCGTAGAGGGTCCCGCGAGGTTCCTTGCCGACGAGGAGGAGCGCCGGCTGCTTCGCCATGGTGCTGATGGCATAGCCATCGTCGCGGATCTGGGCAAGCTGCGACGCGGTCACGAACTCCTCGCCGGCTTCGCGCACAGTGGTCTGGCCCACCAGCACCACGGGCTGGCCACCGGCCGGGAGTTTGCCCACGATAGCGAGCTTGGCGCCGGTGGCCTTCTCGAGGAAGGCTTGCAGTTCGGCGGCAGCGAACCGCTCCGCGTCCGCCGCCTTGTCGGCCACGACGAGGGTTGCCGAGGGCTTCCCCCCCCGAATCAGCTCGAAGCCACTCGCGTTCCACGACACCAGTGCCGCGAAGACACCTGCCGCGATCAGGCGGACCTGCATGGCTCTCTCCTCCATTGGGCACAACGCCACCGTCCCGAGCGCCACAGCCGGACCTCCCTCCCAGCGTCCACAGTATAGCAACCGCTGTGGCCGTGCGCAATCCCGATCTGGCGCTGGAGAGCGCTTTGGCTTGAACGGCAGGCCGGGCGCAGGATATAATCATGGTGTTGCGCGATAGAGCCGCGGGGAATGCGACCGAACCAAGGGCGGTGCTGTGCCAAGGAAACCCAGCGAGGGGCTGCCGTTCGAGGAGCAGGTGCGCGAGCTGCGCGCCTTTCTGGCCGAGGTGGCGGGCGACACCGACACCACGCGCTTCCTCAAACAGCTTCAGGCGGCTCAGGCCAGAGTCCAGCGGGTCTCGAAGCCCGTGGCCGACGCGGCGGGCCAGGGCCCGCCCTTCGGCGGAGGCGACACGGCGGCGGTGCAGGACCGCGATGACATTCAGCGCGCGCGCACGGTGGTGAACAAGCTCCTGCCGTCGCAGCCCCCCAAGGTGCCGGGCCTCGACATCGGGCTCTACAGCCGCTCGTGCCACGAGGTCGGGGGCGACTACTTCGACTTCATCAATCTCCCCAACGATCGCCTGGCCTTCGTGATCGCCGACGTGGCCGGCAAGGGCTTCGGCGCCGCCATCGTGATGGCCATGCTGCGCGAGATCCTGCACATCGTCACCACCAGCGAGCACACGCCGGCCAGCGCGGTGAGCGCCACCAACCGCCTGCTGGTGCCCGACATGCCCCGCGGGATGTTCATCACCCTGCTCTACGGCGTTCTGGACCCCGCGACGCGCGAGATGACGCTCGTGAACGCGGGCCACTGCCCGCCCATCATCTGGCGCCCCCGGCTCACGGGCGCGCGGGTGCTGGACCTCCGCGGCCCCGCGCTGGGGGTGCTGGAGCCGCCGCGCTTCGCCGAGGCGATCCGGCAGAAGACCCTGCCGCTGGAGCCGGGCGACTGCCTGTGCTTTTTCACCGACGGGGTGTCGGAAGCGAAGGACCTGCTGGGCGAGGAGTTCGGGGGGCAGCGGCTGGCGCAGATTCTTCGCGACACGGCCAACCAGCCCGCCGCCAAGGTGGTGGACGCCATTATGGCCGCTGTGGACGAGCACACCAAGGGCGCCGCACAGCACGACGACATCACCCTGGTGGTCGTGCGAGCGCTCGGCGACGGCGGCTCCCCGCCGACGGCCTGAGAGCTCAGGTCTGGGCGTCCCCCGGGTCCCAGGCCGTTCCCCGCGCGGCATCCACCATCCTGGCCACCTGCGCCATGGCCGCCACATCGTGCACTCGCAGGATGTGCGCGCCGCGGGCAGCCCCCAGAGCGACCAGGGCCGCGGTGCCGAACACCCGCTGGTCGGCCGGCACGCCGAGGACCTTGCCGATCATGCTCTTCCGTGAGGGGCCGAGCAGAATGGGGCGGCCCAGGCTGCGCAGTTCCCCCACCCTCTCGAGCAGTTCGAGGTTGTGCGCAAGCGACTTGCCGAACCCCAGACCGGGGTCCACCACGAGTTGCTCCTCGCGCACCCCCGCCTCTACGGCGAGGGCCATGCTCGCGCGCAGGAAGGCCACGACCTCGCTCATCAGGTCCCCGTAGCGCGGGGCCTGCTGCATCGTGCGCGGGGTGCCCTGCATGTGCATGAGCACCACGGGAAAGCCGCTCTGCGCGGCCGCGGCGGCCATCTCGCGGTCGCCGCGGAGCGCCGTCACATCGTTGAGCACTGTGGCCCCGGCCTCGAACGCCTGTCGGGCGACCGCGGCCTTCGAGGTGTCAATAGACACCGGCACGCCGGCCTGGCGAGCCAGAGCGGCCACCACGGGAACGACCCGGGCGCACTCGGTAGCGGCATCCACAGGCTCCGCCCCGGGGCGAGTGGATTCGCCGCCGATGTCCAGCAGGTCGGCCCCCTCCGCCACCAGGCGGAGGCCGTGCTCGACCGCCTTGCCGGCGTCCAGGAACGCCCCGCCATCAGAGAAGGAGTCCGGGGTGACGTTGAGGATGCCCATGAGCAGCGTGCGCGGGCCCAGGTGCAGGACCTGGGTGCCGCACTGGAGGTCGAACGTGGAGCGCTCCCAGGCGGCGGTGGTGGCGCGGATGGCCTCGAGGAGTTCGCTGCCGACGCCCTCCCGGGCGAGGGCGCCGAGGAAGACGTCCACGCAGTCGCCCGGCAGCCGCACGAGCGCATCGGCGGCCCCGTCGCCAGCCTGTCGGAGCAAGGCGCCGCCGCCGTGCTTCATCGCCTGGCCCACCAGGGCGGCCGCCTGGTTCTCGCTGAGGCGTTCGAGCTTGAGGAACCAGTCTCCCACGGCGGGGCTGGCGCCGACGAAGCGGCGGATCTCGTCGGCCAGGGCGCGGTGGCCGGGCGCGACGATGACGCGCGGGTTGTGGGGCAGCTTGGCAATCACGGGACTTGCAGCTCTTCGGCCTTGGGGAGATCGTCGAGCGAGCTGAGACCGAACGTTTCGAGGAACCGCTTCGTGGTGCCGTAGAGGAAGGGGCGGCCGAGCACGTCGGCCCGCCCGACCACGCGGATCAGCCCCTGCTCCTGGAGGCTGCGGACCACGGCGTCGGCCTGCACGCCGCGGATCGCCTCGATGTCCGCCCGATGGATCGGCTGCTTGTAGGCCACGATGGCCAGGGTCTCCAGCGCCGCCTGCGACAGGCGCGCGCGCCGCTCGGCCTTGTGGAGCTGCTCGACGTACGGAGCGTACTCGCGGTTCGACAGCAGGCGGTAGCCGCCGGCCACTTCCTCGATCTGGATGCCGCGCCGGCCGGCGGCCAGTTCCTCCCGCAGTTCGTCCACCAGGCGCCGCGCCACGCGGGCATCCTCGAGGCTCAACACGTCGCGGATGTGGCGCAGGGTGAGCGGCTCATCGGAGGCGAAGAGCAGGGCTTCGAGCACGAGCTTCAGTTGGCCCTCATCGCTCACGGCTGCGCGGCCCCTTCCTGGTTCGGCGCGGGCGCCGCGCCGGCTCGCTCGCGGATGCGGCCAATGGCTTGCTGGACGGCCTTGACGACGGCGCTGGAGGTGATGGTGGCGCCCGTGATCGCGGCGATGGGCTGGTCGTCGGGCGCGCCGGGGGCGCGGTAAGGCACGCCCTTCCTGAGCTCCAGGCGCCCCAGGAGGAGGCCCTCGAACTGGGCCTGGAACCCCGGCTCCTCGCTCTTGTTGCCCAGGCCAGGCGTTTCGCTCTGCCCCACCACTTTTATCGCCCTGATCCGAGCGGCGTCGCCGACGCCGCCGGCCGCGTTCACCGACACGATGACGTCAATCCGGCTGCAATAGCCGCGCGCGCTGCCCATGGCGGCGAACATCGGGTTCCCGGTCTTCGGGTCGCTGGCCGCGAAGACGGGCGCCGGCGTGGCCCCTTTCGCGGGTGCCGTGGCCGACACCTCTCGCCAGGGACGCGTCGGGTCGCTCTCCTTGAACGGCATGCCGAACACCGCCGCGAGGCCGCGGTCCCTGTCGAGCAGCTTCTGGCGCGCGATTTCGTCGCGGGTGAGGGAGTAGGAGAAGGCCAGGCCGGCAGCCGAGCACACCGAGATCAGGCCCAGCACCAGGGGGTAGCGAACCGTGTCGGTCATTTCTTCGGCCTCTTGCCGAACACGCGCTGGCGCGTGTAGCGGTTGATGATGGGGGTGGCCGTGTTCATCAGCAGAATCGCGTAGCACACGCCCTCGGGATAGCCGCCGTAGCGGCGGATGAGCACGGTGAGGAGACCGCAGCCCACGGCGAAAATGACCTGGCCTCGGGTGGTCACGGGAGAGGTGACCATGTCGGTGGCCATGTAGAAGGCGCCCAGGAAGAGCCCTCCCGCGAAGATCTCGGCCAGCGGCTGCCCGCCGAACCACACGAGGTAGCGCGTCCCCTCGCCTTGCACGGCGATCGGCAGCGCCCACGACAGGAGCATCACGGTGCCGATGTAGAAGACGGGCATCTGCCACTTGATGTAGTTGAGGGCCACCAGCACGATGCCGCCGAGGAAGAGCAGCGCCGCGTTCACCTCGCCGAGGCAGCCCCCGGTGCGGCCGAAGTACAAGTCGTCCAGAGGCGTTCCCTCCTCGGCCTGGATCTGCCGCAGCGCCTCGCGCGCCTCGTTGGCATTCGTCGGCGCGGCCACGTTGCGGCGGTTGCCGGCGTTGAACTCGCGCAGCCGCTCCTTGAGGCGGTTGAGCGGCGTCGGGCCCGTCACCGCATCCACCTGGGCTTCCTGGCCGGCCTGTGCCGCGAGGGGGGCCGAGTGGCGCCAGCCGAACGCGGCGGACCAGTTGCCGCCCGACACCACCAGGGGCGCCCAGGCGGCCAACACGAAGGCGCGCCCCATGAGCGCGGGGTTCCACACGTTGCAGCCCAGGCCGCCGAAGAGCTGTTTCACGATCCCCAGGGCGAAGATCGAGGCCGTCATCGGCACGTACCAGGGCGCGTGCGCCGGCAGCACGAAGGCCACCAGCAGGCCGCTGAGCACGGCGCTGCCGTCGGCCACGGTGATCGGCTTGCCCCGGAACCGCTGGACCGCCGCCTCGGTGGCCACGGCGCTCGCCACGGCGATCGCCGTGAGCAGAAGGGCCTGCGGGCCGAAGACGTATACCGCCCAGGCCAGCGCCGGCAGCAGCGTGGCCGTGACGGTCCACATGATCCGCGGAATCGACTCCGGAGACCGGAGGTGCGGCGAGGACGTGACCAGGAGCCGGTCCGGGGTCGGCCCGGCCGTCTCGGGCGTTGCATCGGCGACGGTCTTGGTGTGTTCTTCAGGCATCGGGTCAGCCAACCTTCTGCTTCTGCTGCTGGGCCCTGCGCTTGGCCAGTTCGGCCTTGCCCCACTTCACCCAGTGCACGATGGGGCGCTTGGCCGGGCACACGTAGGTGCAACAGCCGCACTCGAAGCAATCCAGGATGTCCACGGCCCCCATGAGGTCGAAGTTGCGTGCCTCGCACGCGATGCTGATTTCGTTGGGCATCAGGCCCATCGGGCAGGCGTCCACGCACCGGCCGCAACTGATACAGGCCCGCCAGTCGGCCGCCTCGGCCTGCCGGAGTACCAGGATGCCCGAGGTGCCTTTGATCACCGGCACGTCGAGCGAGCTCTGGGCGATCCCCATCATCGGCCCGCCCGAGATGATCTTGCGCGCGCCGCTCCGCAGGCCCGAGGCCTCGAGCAGCGTTCGGAACGGGGTGCCCAGACGCACGACGTAGTTGGCCGGGCGCTCCACGCCGTCGCCGGTCACCGTCACGGCGCGCTCGAGGAGCGGCTTGCCGAAGCGGACCGCCTCGCGCACGGCATAGGCGGTGGCGACGTTCTGCACCACGACGCCGACGTCGAGCGGCAGGCCGCCGGCCGGCACCTTGCGCCCCGTGAGCGCGTAGATGAGCTGCTTCTCGGCTCCCTGCGGGTACTTGACCTTGCAGACCTCCACGCGCACGCCCGTGCCGTCCGCCGCCTTGCGCAGCAGCTCGGCCGCATCGGGCTTATTGGCCTCGACGCCGATCCACACGTCCTTCACGTCCATCGTCTTCGCCAGGAGCAGAAGGCCCTCGACCAGCTCGGCGGGCCTCTCCAGCATCAGGCGATAGTCGCACGTCAGATACGGCTCGCATTCGGCCGCGTTCAGGATGAGCGTGTCAATCTTCTTCTCGGGCGGCGGGCTGATCTTCACGTGGGTGGGGAAGGCGGCGCCGCCCATCCCCACGATGCCGGCCTCCTGGATGCGCGTCTTGATCGCCGCGGCGTCGAGGGACGATGGATCGGTCTCGGCCGGCAGGCCGTCGGCCCAGGCATCCTGCCCGTCGTTGTCTATCACCACGCAGGGCGCGCTCGGGCTCAGCGGCGTCGGGCGCGGCTCGATGGCCGCCACCTTGCCCGAGACGGAGGCGTGAACCGGCGCCGAGACGAATCGCCGCGGGTTCGTGGGGTCCGGCTGCCCGATCACCTGTCCCTTGCGGACGGCGTCCCCCTTCTTGACGGTGGGCACGCACGGGACGCCCAGGTGCTGGCTCATGGGCAGCACCACCTGGGCGGGTGGCGGCAGCGGGTGAAGGGGTTTGTCTTTCGCCAGTTCCTTGCGGTCGTGCGGGTGGATGCCCCCGCTGAACGTCCTCATGGGGTCTCCATCTCTTGAGACCGGCCCCCGGGAATCACGTCCGCAGCGCCCGGCGGATCTGGCGCACCGCCTGGCGGATGCGGTTCTCATTCTCCACCAGCGCGATGCGCAGGAAGCCTTCGCCCGCCTCGCCAAAGCCGCGGCCGGGGGCGACGGCGACTTCCGCGTCGCGCATCAGTTTCAGGGCGAACTCCACCGAGCCCATCGCGCGGTGCGGCTCGGGGATGGGCGCCCAGACGAACATCGTGGCCTTGGGCGGCGTGATGGCCCAGCCGCTCCGATTGAGGCCCTCGCACAGCACGTCCCGCCGCCGCTGGTAGACCAGGGCCTGCTCGCGCGCGGCCTCGCCCCCGTGGCGGAACGCGATGATGGCCGCAATCTGAATCGCCTGGAACATGCCGTAGTCGTAATAGCCCTTGATCTTGGCCAGGGCGCGCACCATTTCGGGATGCCCGGCGCAGAAGCCGATGCGCCAGCCGGCCATGCTGTACTGCTTCGACATCGTGGTGAATTCCACCGCCACGCCCTTCGCCCCCTTCACCTGGAGGATGCTGGGGGCCTTGTAGCCGTCGAACGTGGTCTCGGCGTAGGCCAGGTCGCTGATCAGCAGCACGCCGAACCGCCTGGCGACCTGCACCACCTCCTCGTAGAACCCCAGCTCCACGCACATCGTGGAGGGGTTGTTCGGGAAGTTCAGCACCATCACCTTGGGCCGCGGGTAGATGTGCTCGAGCGCCCAGACCATCTGGCGCAGGAACTCGCTCTGGTCGGGGTTCTGCGGAATGGTGATGACGTTGGCGCCCGCGAGGGCCACGGCGTACACGTGGATGGGGTACGACGGGCTGGGCACCAGGGCCGTATCGCCCGGGCCCAGGAGGGCCAGGCACAGGTGCGAGAAGCCCTCCTTCGAGCCGATCGTCGCGATCACTTCCTTCTCGGGGTCGAGGTCCACCCCCCAGAGCTTCTGGTAATGGATGGCGGCCTCGCGGCGCAGGTTGTAGATGCCCGTGGAGACCGAGTAGCGGTGATTGCGCGGGTCCTGGGCCGCCTCGCACAGCTTCTCGATGATCGCGGGGGACGGCGGGTCGTTGGGGTTGCCCATCGCCAGATCAATCACGTCGGCCCCGGCGCGCCGGAGCTGGTATTTCATCGCGTTGATCCGGCCGAACAGGTACGGCGGCAGCCGCAGGAGGCGGCTGGACACCGGGATGCTGTAGCTGTCGGTCGCGTCTATGTGAACCGTCGCCGCCTGGTCCAGGACCTCGGCGGCACGGCTCCGTCCTGGTGACTTGCCCATACGCACTGTGATCCGTCGCGGACGCGGGAATCTCGACACGGAATGTCGGGATTATAGCACAGTGCCCGTGAGCGGTCAAACGCTTTCGCGCTCAGATGAACAGGTTCACGCCCGCGGCCTCGGCGCGGTCGAGATACATCGCCACGCCCCCCTCCTCCACCCCCTCGATCAGCTCGTCCCGCTTGATGCCCATCAGGTCCATGGACATCGCGCACGCGACGAATCGCACGCCGGCCTGGCGGGCGCTCTCGATCAGTTGGGGCAGCGACGCGACGTTCTTCTTGCGCATGATGCCTTTGATCATCGCGGTGCCCATGCCGCCCATGTTCATCTTCGACAGCGTGAGCTTGCCCGCGCCGCGCGGCATCATCCAGCCGAACATCCGTTCGATCACGCTCTTCTTCACCTTCACGGGCTCGGGCTTCCGCAGCACGTTGAGGCCCCAGAATGTGAAGAACATGGTCACCTTGCTCCCCATAGCCGCGGCGCCATTCGCGATGATGAACGAGGCGGTCGCCCGGTCGAAGTCGTCGCTGAACACGATGATCGTCTTCTCCTTCGCGGCCCCCGCGGGCGCCGCCTGCGCGGCCAGGCGCGTATCGCGCTTCAGCACCGTCGCCCGCGACGTGCCGTTCCACCGCTGGACGCCGACCAGTTCGTGGCCCGTGCTGTGGCACCAGGCGCTCACGTCGGCCGCGAAGGCGGGGTCGCTGGCATCAATCGCCAGGGCCTGGCCAGCGCGCAGCTCCGCCAGCTCGGCCTTGAGCCGCATGATCGGGCCCGGGCACTGGAGGCCGGTCGCGTCCACGATCTTCACCGGCTCTGCGGGGGCGGACACAGCGTAGGCGGGCGTCGAGACTTCAGCGCCTGTGTCGGTCGTCATTTCCTTCTTCTCCTTCAGAGGCTTGTGGGCGGCGCCGGTGGCCGCCAGATAGGTCTTGTAGCCGCCGGTCAAGTTCCGACAGGCGAATCCTCGCTGCTGGAGGATGCGACAGGCCACATAACCACGGAGCCCCACTTGGCAGAAGACGAGGAGCTCCTTGTCGCGGGGCAGTTCGCCGAGGCGCTCGCGCAGTTCGTCCAGAGGAATGTGCACCGCGCCGGGGATCGTGCCCAAGGCCGCCTCGTCGGGCGTGCGCACGTCGAGGAGCTGTTGCTTGTCCGTGGGCGCGAGCACGTCGTCCACGTGGCACAGCCTCACGTCGCCGCGCAGCGCGTTGGCCGCCACGAAGCCGGCGTAGTTCACAGGGTCCTTGGCCGATCCGTAGGGCGGCGCATACGCAAGTTCAAGCTCTTCGAGATCGTACACGGTCATTCCCGCCCGGATGGCCACGGCCAGGACGTCAATCCGCTTGTCCACGCCCTTCGTGCCCACGGCCTGCGCGCCGAGCACCTTGCCGTCGCGCGGGTCGAAGAGCAGCTTTAGGGTCAACGGGCCTGCGCCCGGGTAGTAACTGGCGTGGCTTGCGGGGTGGACATAGACCTTCTCGTAGGGCGCGCCGCTGCGCCGGAGCGCCTTCTCGCTCAGGCCGGTCATCGCGATGGTCTGCGAGAACACCTTGCAGATGGCCGTGCCCTGGGTCTTCCTGTAGACGCTCGAGCGCCCGAACACGTTGTCGGCCGCGACGCGGCCCTGCCGGTTGGCTGGTCCCGCCAGGGGGATGGACATGCGCTGTCCGTTGACGAAGTGCGTCACCTCCACAGCGTCGCCCACCGCGTAGATTCGCGGGTCGCTCGTGCGCATCCCCTCGTCCACCACGATGGCGCCCTTGGGGCTCACAAGCAGGCCTGCCTCGCGGGCCAGCTTCGATTCTGGGCGCACGCCGATGGCCAGGATGGCAAGGTCACACGTCAACGTATCCCCAGTGCTCAACTGCACATGGAGCCTTCCGCTCTCCTCACGAAAGCCTGTCACCGACACGCCCAAGCGCAGCTCCACTCCGTTCGCCCTGAGTTCGGCGTGCAGGGGAGCGGCCATTTCGGGGTCGGCCGGCCCCATCACCTGGTTCTCGAGTTCCACCAGCGTGACTTCGAGGCCACGCTCTCGAAGGGCCTCGGTCATCTCGAGGCCGATGTAGCCGCCCCCCACAACCACGGCGCGCTCGGCCCTCGCGTTCGCCACTGCCTTCTTGATGCGGTCCATGTCTTCAAGGCTCCGCAGCGTATAGACATGTGGCGACTCGATGCCTGGGATTGCTGGCCGGACCGGCTCGGCGCCAGGGCTCAGGATCAGCGCATCATAGGGCTGCGCGAACTCCTTGCCAGAGGCCAGGTCCCGCACCGTCACCTCACGGCGTTCGCGGTCGATCTTCACCGCCTCGCAGCGCGTGCGGACGTTCACCCTGTAGCGCCGATGCATGCCCTCGGGTGTCTGGACCAGCAGGCGGTTGCGGTCGGCGATCGCCCCGCCGATGTGGTACGGTAAACCGCAGTTGGCAAAGGAGATATGTTCGCCGCGTTCGAGCATCGTGATTTCGGCGTCCTCGCTCAGGCGTCGCGCCCGCGCCGCCGCCGAGGCCCCCCCTGCCACGCCGCCCACGATCACCAGCCGCTTCCGATTGTCCATTGCGTGCTCCGTCTTGCTTTGTAGGGCCGTGAGGTCGGGAGGTCTTGCCTCCTGCTCACATGGACCCGCCAGCCACACGGAGGTTACACCGCCGCCTCACACTCAAGGCTCATCAGGGCCTGGCGCGCTCGACCAGACAGCGGCTGGGAGCGCGGGAGCGGTGCTTCGGCGCCGGGGATGGCGCCACGTAACAATTGGCGCTGCAATGCGTTACGCTCCCACAGCCTTCCCAGTCGCTTGCTGGCTCACCCCGCAGGTGATCGAACATGGCCGGGGCCGCGAGAACCGCCCATTCTCGCCCATCTACCCATGCTGAATCACTTCCCACCTCATAGGGTTGATACAGCATGGCCGGGCTGCGCCCGCCAGCCACTCGGCACAGCCCTCCGCGTCCAACCCCAACCTCCCGCGGGCTCGCAACCCGCGGGAGGTTCCCGCTCGGAAGAGAAGAGGCCGCGGAGCGGCCAAGAGCCCCGTCCCCACGCAGAGCGTAGGGACGAGGAGGAGAGCAGAGCGTAGGGACGAGGGAGGCCGCAGCGGTAGCCTCCCTCCCGAAGGTTCCAATGCGCTCGGGAGTGTAAGCCCCCCAGCGCTCGCCCCTCCTGTTACCCTCCCGAAGGCAGTGGAACCTTCGGGACGGAGGTCTCTCGAATTGCACCAGAGCATCGCCGCCGATGCCGCCATCCCTGGCGCCACCGCGGTGGCCACCTACCGCGCCGGCCCGCCGGGGGGCGGCCCCGCGCCCCGCTTCTCCTGCCACTTGCGGCGCAGGGTGGAATGCAGCCTCTCGCGGAACAGGATAGGAATCTCCACCACACCCTCATCCTTATACAGGCGGATCGTGTTCCGTATCGTGTCCACCACCACCTTGCACGGGTCGCAGTCCCTGAGGTGCTCCTCGAATGCCGAGCAGAACGAGGGGTCCACGTCGCCATCCACGTAGTCATTGAGCATCTTGAGCAGGTCTTTGCAGGTCATCGCGTTCGCCCCCTCGCAGGGTTCTCGTAGAGTCGGAGGAGTTCCTCCGCCGCCGTCGCATGGTCGGTGCCGCTGTGGTCGGGCGCCAGGCGGCGGGCTGGGTCGCCGAAGGCTTGCGTGAGGGCCTCGCGAAGCGCCAGCCGTGCCCGGAGCAGGCGCACCTTCACGTTGGCCTCGCTGATGCCCAGGGCCTCCGCGGCTTCGCGGACGCTCAGCCCCTCGACATCCCGCAGCACGAAGACCAGCCGGTGCCTCTCGGGCAGGGCCTCGATGGCCTCGTCGAGAATGCGCTTGAGGTCGCGCTGCGCCACCAGCTTCGCGGGGTCGCCACGCCACTCGGCGATGTAGTCGGGGTGGCGGATCTCGCCCGTCTCCGTCTCGCGCCCGCCGTCCAGCGGCACCGTGGAGAGCCCCTTGCGCTTGCGCAGCGCCTTGAGCGCCGTGTTCACCGCCACGCGGGTGATCCAGGTCGCAAACGCCGCCTCCTCGCGGAAACCCTCCAGGTGCTCGAGGGCGTTCAGGAACACCGTCTGCGTCGCGTCCTCGGCGTCCTGCCGCTGCCGCAGGATGTTCATCGCAATCGAGTACACCCGCCCCTCGTGCCGGCTCACGAGCTCCTCGAACGCCGCGAAATCGCCCCCCTTCGCCCGCGCGACGAGCGCGGCGTCGTCAGCCACCGCAGGGGCGTGCGTGTCTTGGCTCATGGCGCCAGCGTCACCTCGCCGAACCGGTCGGGCTCATGCACGTTGGACTCAGGACTCCACACGTAGACCTGCCGCCCGCCCTTGACCGAGATGACGCGGACGACGTTGAACCGGAGGACGTCGCCCGGCTTCGCGCCGCCGGGGACGAGCATGGCCAGGGGGAACGCCAGGCGCGTGGTCCAGCGATCGGGGGCCGTGGTGTCGCTCTTGACCACCACGCCGCTGTCCCACTTGCCCGCGTCCTCGCCGTGGACCAGGGCCTCGAAGGCGCCCGTCGGGCCGACGCCAAGCTGCCGGTACGGCCGCTTGGGCTTTCGGGCGACGAAGATCTCCCAGTCGTCGCCCGCCCACACCACGCCGTCGGCCACGAGCGTCCTGGGGTCAATCGCCTCTTCGAGCTGCACGTAGAGGTGCGAGCCGTCGTGGGCGAGGCGGCCTTCGAGCTTGCGGTCGGCGGCTCCGCCCTCGCGCTTGGTGAAGCCCGTGAGCACAGCGGCCTGGGCCCAGTCTATCTTCGAGGCGTCGCCCGCGGCATCGGGCACGCGCGGCACCGAGGCCCGGCCCACCTCGGCCCGGGCCCGCGCGAGGAACTTCTCCCGCCCCTGAACCATGTAGTCCCACACCTCCCTCTCGAAGAGGGCGACGCGCTGCTGCTCGGCCTCGGTGGCCGCGGCCTGTTTCGCGGCGCTCATCAACGCGGCGAAGCGCGCCATGCGCTCCTCGGTGCCCAGGTATTCCCAGGCGGCCTGCTTCGTCTGGTGCCCGAAGAAGCCGGCGGGGTAATTGGCCGGGTTCGAGTACGTCTCCTCGATGGCCAGATAGAGCTGCTTCATCGGGCCTGCGGCGGCGCCGTAGTAGCCCCGGAAGTAATCCTCGAGCAACGCGTCCACGTTCTGCGTCGGGTCGTCGAGCAGCTTGCAGGTGACGTAGTTCTCGACGTCCTGCCCCCAGCCGTTGAAGAAGGCGCCCCGCACGCCGTAGCGGTGGTAGAGCTTGAACCAGCGGCCGATGCCGTGGGCGAAGAAGCCCGGGAAGCAGTGCCACTGGCCGTTCGTCGCCACCTCCTGGGGGAAGCAGTAGTAGAGCCACAGGTAGATCGGGCGGTTCCTCTCCCTCGTGGCCCAGGCCTTGAGGATCTCGAGGTCGTTGTCCTGAATGGCCGTGTCGTGGATGTTGCGGATGTGCAGGCAGAGCTGGACCGCGATGTTGGGCTCCAGCCGCAGCCAGCGCGGGTAGCAGGCGTATTGGGCATAGGCCAGGGTGGCGAGGAACTTGTCGGGGTACGACGCCCGGATGGCCCTGGCCACCTTGTTGGCGAAGCCGAAGATGTACTCGCTCGCGTAGCCGTTCGAGAAGAAGCGGTTCTTCGCCGCCTCGTTCAGCTCGGCCTGGCAGACGTCGCACTTGCACCAGCTTCCGTTGTCCATGGGCACCAGGGCGAAGAAGTCGCCGAAGGCCACGGCGTCGGCCTTCTTGCCCTTGCCGCCGAAGTAGTCGCAGGCGTCCTGGATCACCTGCTCGATGAAGGCATCGTTCGTGTAGCACATCTGGGGCGGCCGGCCCTCGTAGCCCTTGGCGAAGAACTCGGGCCTCCGCTCGACGAAGAGCTCGGCCTGCTTGGGGTCCGCCGCCTTCTCCCAGAAGCGCGTGTAGTAGCCGTAGAACGAATGGTTGGCCTGGTACTTCTGGCCGCCGAGCCGCATGCGGTGCAGGAAGAGCCGATTCATGCTGCGCTTGGCGTGGATGTACTCCCAGCGGTTGGGAAACCGCTTGCGCAGCTCGGGGTAGCCGAGCTGGTCAATCTCGTCGAGCTGAGGCGCCGTGTCGGGCCACAGGCTGCTGACCCTGTTGTAGACCTCGCTCATGCCCATCGGCCAGCCGATGTCGCGGTAGGCGAAGGCGGGGGCGCGCCGCACGTCGCGGCCGAAGACCGCCAGCGTGGCGGTGCGAGGCGCCACCGTGCCGAACTCCGTGGGCGAGTACCAGCGCACGCCGCAGAAGCGCTCGAGGAAGTCGTAGACCGCGTAGAGCGTGCCCTGCTCGTCGAAGAGGTCGGGCCAGGTCTGGAAGCGGAACGGGTCCGCCTCGTCGTAGGTCACGGGGCCGCGTTCCTGCTTGTCGCGCCCCATCAGCACGAGCGTGCGCGGCAGGAAGCGGATCACGTATTCCTGCGCCCCCAGCCTCTCGCCCGTGAGGCCGAGGGCCGCCGTGGCGGCGCTCTCGCCGACCAGAATGCGATCGAGCCCAGGCTCGACCTGCGCGTCGTCCGTGACGATGGGCGGGACGGCGTCCGTGATTCGGTGGACGTGCCGCTGGAGTTCCATCGCGGCCAGTTTGGCCACCTTGGTGGCGTCCCTGGCGATCACGATCGCCGCGTTGGCCTGGCCGTTCACGGCCACCAGCACCACGTGTCGCCCTCGCCCGCCCAGGCCCGCGCAGCCCGCAAGGGCGAGCAGGCCGCACAATGCGATGCAGAACCACCCTCGGCTCATCGTGTGCTCCGATTCCCGCTGTGGCAGACCGCTCCCGTGCGACGCCGGCACTCCATCCGGCCGCGCTCGATTACATCATAGCCTGCCCGAGATCAATGTCAATCCGCCGCCGAATGCCGCCGCAGGCCTACCGCCGCCGAGGAGTCCACTCCGGGTCAACCAGCAGCCGCGTGCCGGCGATGTCGCGCCAGTCGTACAGCTTGAAGTTCTGGTTCCCGCCCCGATTGCTGCCGTCCTGCGCGATGAGGAAGCCGGCGGGGAACTGCTCCGACGTGGGGCGATTGGTCACGGCGATGCCGTCGGTGTCGCTCACATCGTCAATCCGCCCCTCCTTCGGGTCAATGGTGAGCACATAGCGGTTGTCGCCCTCGCGCGTGTAGACGAGGAAGGTGTTGCTCCCCTGGCTGGAGGCGATGAGATAGCCCTTGCCGCCCGCAGCGCCGTAGAGCGTCAGGCCCTCGATGTCGGCGGCGAGGCCGTGCTCACCGACCTTGGCGATGCAGACGCCGCGCGTGCCGCCCTCCGGCTCGGCGGCGAACCTCCAGATGCCCACATTCTCCTCGCCCACGTAGAGGAAGCCCAGTTCGTCGTCGGCCACACAGCCCTCGGCGATGGACGACAGCTTCATCTCGCGGACCGTGGCGGCCTTGACCGTGCCGTCCCCCGCGTCCTGAAGCTCGTGCTGCTCGATGCGGCCCGACGCGTCCACGACGAAGAAGAACGCCTTGCCGGTTTTCGCGCTGCGGTAGGTGCAGAGGCCGTAGGGCGTTCCGCCGCCGAACACGGGCAGCGTGCCGCCGGCCGTGGCGTCGGCCAGCGCGCAGGTCTCGGCGTCTATCCGCCACACCTTCACGCCGGGGGACTTCGATGCCCGCGTGGAGGCCACGGCCAGGTCCACCACGCGGCCGCCGAGTGGGAAGCCGTAGAGCACATCCACATTGTTCGGACGGCAGCCGTCCGACACCCGTTGGCGTTCCTTGCCGTCCATTCCATAGACGTGCAGGGCGCCCTGCTTATCGGTGCCCAGGATCAGGCTCCTGGCGGGCTCGGTCGGGTGGAGCCAGATGGCCGGGTCGTCGGCCGCATCGCCCTTGTGGGGCATCGGGTCCGTCGCCAGCTTCGCCTCGGGCCGGACAATGTCCGCCTCACCGGCCAGACCCGGCCGCGAAGCTACGCCGAGGCCGACCCACACAGCCAAGATGACCGATGCGAGAGGAATGCCGGTTGCTCGCATGCTGACAGACTCCTCCAGCGGGATTCGCCGCCCTCAAGAGTGCTGATGCTTGAGGTCCGTGGAGTTGTGGAGTTCGACCGCGCGCAGGGCGGCCGGGCGGTCGGATTCGGTGATCTCGATGAGGACCTTGCGGGCGGCGACCAGCGGGAAGCGGACGATGGCCTTGTGGCCGATGTTGCGGCCCTCGTGCAGGGTGGTCGGCTTGCCGCCGTGGCTCGACTGGAAACGCACGGCGAAACGACGCACCGCTTCGCCCTGAGCCAGGTCCTCCTGAACCACAACGTGGTCCACGTAGAAGGGCTCCTTGGCGGAGTACTCCCAGCCCGTGGCGGTGACGGCGCCGTCGGCGAGGGCGGCGATCGGGCGCCCGAAGCGGCGGCGGAGCTCGGCGCCAAACTCCAGCAGGCGGGCGCGGTCGGCGTCGGGCAGCAGGCCGCGGCGGTCGGGGCCGATGTTGATGAGGAGATTCGCTCCGCGGCCGACGGAGAGGTAGTAGAGGCCCATCAGCTCCTCGAGCGGCTTGACGGTGTGCTCGTCGGACTCCTCGTAGAACCAGTTGCTCCAGCGCATCATGCAGTCGCACTCGGCGGGCAGCCAGAGGGGCCGCGACGCCTTCGCCGCGTCTGCGATCATCACGGGCACCTGGCGCGCGTCCACGGTGTTCCAGTTGGGCAGGTCGGCCACGCCGCTCTCGTTGCCCACCCAGCGGAAATCGGGGTCGCCCATGTTGAAGATGAGGAGGTTCGGCTGCATGCGCCGGATCTCGCGCACGATCCGCGGCCAGTCGTAGGTGTGGCCTTCGGAGCCACAGCCGTCGAACCACAGGATGTCAATCGTCCCGTAGCCCGTGAGCAGCTCGCTGATCTGGTTCAGGAAGTGCTCGTCGTAGGCCGCGGCGTCCTTGAACTTCGGGTTGCCCCATTCCGCGGGCGAGTAGTAGTAGCCGATCCTCAGCCCGTGGCGGCGGCAGGCGTCCGTGAACTCGCGCACCACGTCTCCCCTCCCCTCCTTCCAGGGCGTCTGGCCCACACTGTAGCTGGAGAACCGCGACGGCCAGTTGGCGAAGCCATCGTGATGCTTGCACACGAGCACGGCGTACCGCATGCCCGCGCGTTTGGCCGAGGCGATCCAGTGGTCGCAGTTGAGCCCGGCGGGGCGGAACGCCTCGGGCGGCATGGGCCTGCCGTCCCAGTCGCGATGGCCCTCATAAAACGTCCGGATGCCGAAGTGGAAGAAGATGCCCATCTCCCAGTCCTGGAACTCGAGTTGGCGGGGAGATGGGAGCGCGGAGGACAGATGCAGAGGGCCAGCGCACATTCCCGTCTTCCTAACAGAGGCCGCGGCAGAGAGAGCTCCCCAAGCCGCGGCCATGCTCGGCGACTGACTACTCCGGCCGCGAAACCGCTTGCATCCTTCCGTGTAGCGACAAGCGTCTCGCTTGTCGAAAACCACCGCAAGCGGGACGCTTGCGGCTACGCCTGCCACCGCAAGCGGGGCGCGTGCGGCTACGCGCAAGGCCGTGGCCGACGCCGCGTGCTTCCCGCCACGGCAGACTGATTCGCGGCCCGAGTAGGAATCCTATCGAATCGGACGCTGAGAGGCAAGCGGGGTTTGGGTGTGGGCCGGAATTGTAGGCAGGGTGGTTCTCTCTGGAGCCTGAAGGGCTCGCATGGGATAGCCCAGGGCAACGCCCTGGGTTCAGCGGGCTCCACGGGTCCACCCCTGAAGGGGCGAGATAGAAGCTCTCGATTCCGCCCTTTCAGGGCTGCCACGGGGCGGTCTGGTTCCCAGGGCGTTGCCCTGGGCTATCCCATTTCGCTCCTTCGGAGCTCCCGCAGCCACCTGCAACTCCGGCCCACACCGGCGGGGTTTCGCCTGTTTGACTTTTCCCGGAGTCGCCTCTATACTCAAAGGATATGCGTTTTTCGGCGAAGGAGCGAAGCAGACCGTGGATACCAAGACGTGTTATGTTGGCCTCGTCGGCTTTGGCACCGTGGGCGCCGGGGTGGCCAAGATCCTCCTCAACGACGCGGCCAAGCTGCGGGCCAAGACCGGCATCCAGATCGTCCTCAAGCGCATCTGCGACATTGACCTCACGAGCGACCGCGGCGTGCGCGTGCCGGACGGCGTGCTGACGGCCGACCTCGGTTCGATTCTCAACGACCCCGACATCGAGGTCGTGATCGAACTGGTCGGCGGCACCACGGTGGCCAAGGAGATCACCCTCCGCGCCCTCGCCGCCGGCAAGCGGGTGGTCACCGCCAACAAGGCGCTCCTCGCCGAGCACGGGCGCGAGCTGTTCCGTGCCGCGCGCGAACGCGGGGTCTCGATCTCCTTCGAGGCCAGCGTGGGCGGCGGCATCCCCGTCATCGCCGCGTTGCGCGACGGGCTGATCGCCAACGATATCGAGTCGATCATCGGCATCGTTAACGGCACGTGCAACTACATCCTCACCCGCATGAGCCTGGCGGGCGCCACCTACGAGCAGGCCCTGGCCGAGGCCCAGAGCCACGGCTATGCCGAGAAGGACCCGCGCCTCGACGTCGAGGGGATCGACTCCGCCCACAAGCTGGCCATCCTGGCCGCCCTCGGCTTCGCCGCCGACTTCCACTACCACGAGATCCACGTCGAGGGCATCACCCGCCTCGAGCCGATTGACATCGCCTACGCTGCCGAATTCGGCTACGCCCTCAAGCTGCTGGCCATCGGCAAGCGCGTCAATGGGGAGCTGGAGCTGCGCGTCCACCCCACGCTGCTGCCGGTCGAGCACCCGCTGGCCGCGGTGCACGACGTCTTCAACGGCATCTTCGTGCGCGGCAACGCCGTGGGCGACACGATGTTCTACGGCCGCGGCGCCGGCCAGATGCCCACGGCCAGCGCCATTGTGTCGGATATCGTGGACATTCTCCTCGGCAAGGCCAAGCACACGTTCGAGCGCTTGCGCCTCTTCCCCGGCCGCAGCGGCAGCCTGCGCGTCCGCTCCATCGAGGAGAGCGTGTCGCGCTACTACCTCCGCTTCGCCGCGGTGGACCGTCCCGGCGTGCTGGCCAAGATTGCCGGCGAATTCGGCCGGCACGACATCAGCATCGCCTCGCTGCTCCAGAAGGAGCGCCATGCCACCCAGGCCGTGCCCCTCATCATCATGACCCATCAGGCCCGCGAGGCCAACCTGCGCCGCGCGCTGGCCGCCATCGAGCCGCAGGGCATTGTCGAGGGCAACCCGGTCGTCATCCGGGTCGAAGGTGAACATGGATGATGCGCAGCCTCAAGCCAGCGCTCCGGCACCCGGCGACGCTCTGCTGGCGCAGATTCCGCCCGAGCTGCGTCTCACGCGCCCCCTCCAGCTCCCCCCGCCCCTGGCCGAGTCGGAGCTCAACGCCCGCCTGATTGACCTGGCCTCGCCCAACACGCACCTCGACGAGGCGATCTGCTTCCTCGGCGGCGGCGCCTGGGACCACTACGTGCCTGCCATCGTGGACGCCTTGGCGGACGGCCTGCGGCTCTGCCTCGTGGCGCCGGACTCGCCCCAACCGCTCCTCCAGGCGGTGTTCGAGTTGCAGACGCTCTTCGCCGCTCTCGCGGGCCAGGAGATGGCGGCGCCGTTCGCCGACGGCCCGGCGGCCCTCGCCGAGGCCATCCGCGCCGCGGCCCGAGCCACGGGCCGCACCGAAGCGGTCGTCACGCGCTCCACGAACCCGCGCTATCGCGCCATCCTCCGCTCGTGCCTCGCACCGCTTGCCGTCCAGGAGGCCGGCTACCACGGCGGCGTCACCCGCCCCAGCGACGCGGAGCGCCTGCTCACCGAGCGCACGGCCTGCCTCGTGGTGGAGCAGCCCAACTACTTCGGCTGCTTCGAGGACCTGCCCGCCCTGGCAACGGCGGCCCGCCGATGCGGAGCGCTTCTGGTGGCCAAGGTGGACCCCATTGCCCTCGGCATCCTGGCCCCCCCGAGCGCCGACATCGTGGTGGCCGACGCCCAGCCGCTCGGCTCGCGCCCGTGGTGCGGCAGCGAGGCCCTCGGGCTCCTCGCCTGCCGCGCCGGCCTCGCCCCAGCCCTCGGCGGATGGCGCGTCGAGCGCACGCCCGACGCATTCCGCCTCCTGGGCAGGCTGGGCCGAGGCCTGCGGGCCGACCGCCTGCTGCGCCCGCTCGTCTACCTGGCAACCTGCGGAGCCGAGGGCATCGCTCGGGCAGCCCTGCTCTCGATGACCATGGCCCACGCGCTTCAACGCAGCATCACCGCCATCGAGAGCTTCGCGCTCCGCTTCCGCGCCCCGTTCTTCAAGGAGTTCGCCGTCGAATGCCACGCGGACCCCCGCGATGTAGCCGAGGCGCTCCTCGAGAGCAACCTCCTGGGCGCCTTGCCCCTCCAGGGCGACTACCCCGAGATGGAGCACTGCGCGCTCTTCGCGGCCACCGAGCGGCGGACCCCCGCCGAGATTGACCTGCTGCGCCACGCCCTCGAGTTGATGGGCGACCTGGGCGGCGAATCGGGCTTCTCTCTGGATTCCGACGATGTCTAGCCGATTGATCACCGACCTCCCGCCGCGAGCGCCCGCCGCGCGCCTCTTCCCCGAGCCGCCCGAAGCGGCCATCGCGTGCGTGGAGCAGATGCCCGCCGAACTGCGCCGCACGAGCGCGCCGCCCTTGCCGGCGCTCGATGAGACCGCCCTGCGGCAGCATCTCAGCGCCCTGGCCGCCGTGCCCCAGCCCACATGGCCCGGGGCGGCGGCCGCCGTCCGCGCAGCCGCGCTCCCCGGCCTGAGCGCGCTCCACCCGCTGCAACCGCCGCCCACCTGTCAGGGCGCGCTCGAGATCCTCCACGAGGTGGCCCGCGCACTCGCCGCTCTCACCGGCCTCGACCGCTTCAGCCTCCAGCCCGCCTGCCTGGAGGACGCCGAGCGCGCCGCGGTGCGCCTCGCCCAGGCATCCGCCGCGCGCACCCAGCCGCACAGGAACCAGGTGCTGGCGCCCGCCGGCAGCCCGGCGCTGAGCCAGGCACGCGACCTGGGCCTTGTGCCCCGGCCGCTCGGCCGCCTGCCGAGCGGCGACCTCGACACCGAGGCCCTGGCCGCGGCCGCCGGGCCCGCCACGCTGCTCGTCGTGGCGAGCTGGCTCACGCCCGCCGGCGCCTTCGACCGCGCGCTGGCCGCCGCGGGACACGTCGCTCACGCTCACGGGGCGCTGTTCGGCGTGGACGCCACAGGGCTGGCGCAACTGGCGGGGCACACGCGTCTTCGCGAGGCCGAGGCCGACCTCGGCTGGCTCAGCCTCGGCGAACTGGCCCCCGCGGCCACCAGCGCCGCGCTGGGCGTGCGCGCCGCCCTCACCGAATGCCTCCCAACCCCGCTCGTCGGCAAGGAACGCCGCGGCTACGGCCTCGACAGCGAGTTGCACAACACCATCGGGCCATTGTCCTTCGGCCCCGCGCGCCTGGCCGACGCTCTGCTGGCCTACGTGGCCCTGCGCACCCTCGGCGCCGAGGGCCTCCGCCGCCGCGCCGAGGCCCCGGCACACAACCGGCAATGAGTGACACCGCCTTGCCCCCTCCCGGAGAACCACAGAGATGAGAGTCGTCGTCAGCGACCCCCTGTCGCCGGAAGGCATCGCCATCCTGAAGCAGGCGGGCCACGAGGTCATCGAGGTGGCCCCCACCCCTCCCGAGCCGCTGCGCGAGGCCCTGGCCGAGGCCGACGCGCTGCTCGTGCGCAGCGGCACGAAGGTCACCGCCGAGCTCCTCGAGGCCGCGCCTCGTCTCAAGGTGATCGGCCGAGCCGGCGCCGGGGTGGACAACGTGGACCTGGACGCAGCCACCCGCCGCGGCATCGTGGTGATGAACACACCGGGGGGCAACACCGTCGCCGCCTGCGAGCTCACGATGGCCATGATGCTGGCGCTGGCCCGCCGCCTGCCCCAATTGAGCGCGCGCGTGAAGGCCGGCGAATGGCCCAAGAAGGGCGCCATGGGCACCGAGCTCCAGGGCAAGCGCCTCGGCATCATCGGCCTCGGGCGCATCGGCTCCGAGGTGGCGCGCCGCGCCCTCGCCTTCGGCATGGAGGTGGTGGCGCACGACCCCTTCGTGAGCGAAGAGCGCGCCCGCAGCCTCGAGGTCCGCCTCGTCTCCCTCGACGAGCTCCTGGCCACCAGCGACGTCATCACCGTGCACGCGCCGCGCACCGGCGACACCAGCCGCCTGCTGGACGCGGCGGCCTTCGCCCGCATGAAGAAGGGCGTGCTGCTCATCAACTGCGCCCGGGGCGGCATCATCGCGGAGGCCGATCTCGCCGAGGCCCTGCGCTCGGGCCAAGTGGGCGGCTGCGCCCTCGACGTCTTCGACAAGGAGCCGCCGGGCGACTCGCCCCTCCTGGCCTTCGACCAGGTGATCGCCACGCCGCACGTCGGCGCCACCACCCGCGAGGCGCAGGCCAGCGTGGCGACCCAGATCGCCCACCAGGTGGCGGCATTCCTCAGAGGCGAGGCGCCACGGAACGCCGTGAACGTGCCCTGCTTCGAGCCCGAACTGCTGGAGACGCTCGGCCCCTACGTGGACCTCGCCGGCCGCCTCGGCAGCCTCGTGGTGCAACTGGCCGAGGGCGGCATCAACCGCCTCACCGTCACCTATCGCGGCGAGATGAACGACCACGACGTCCGCCCCCTCACCACGGCCCTCCTCAAGGGCCTCCTGCGCCGCGCGGTGCCTACCGTCAACGACGTGAATGCCCCCGTGATCGCCACCGAGCGCGGCATCAAGGTGGACGTGGTGAAGTCGGGAGCGCTCGAGGATTTCGCCAACCTGATCTCGGTGGACGCCTGGGCAGGCGACCGCGCCACCTCGGTGGCCGGCTCGCTCCTCGCACGCCACACCCCTCGGATCGTGCGGATTGACAACTACCGGGTGGACGCCGCCCCTGCCGGCCATCTCCTCGTCACGCGCAACCACGACCGGCCGGGCGTGATCGCCCACGTGAGCAGCGTGCTCGCGCACCGCAACGTGAACATCGCCGACATGACCTGCGGACGCGACTACCCGGGAGGCACCTCGATGCTGGTCATCAGCATTGACAGCCCGCTGAGCGCCGAGATCCTGCGTGAGATCGAGGCTTCGCCCCTCATCCTGCGCGCTCAGCTCGTGTCGTTGTGAGCCGCCGGCTACGGCGCGTGGTACGGCAGCCCGAACGTCTCGGCCACGGCCCGGTTGGTCACCTTGCCGCACACCAGGTTCAGGGCAGCACGGATGGCCGGGCTGTCGCTCGCGGCGCGCTCGTAGCCCTTCTCGGCCAGCGTCAGCAGATACGGCAGCGTGGCGTGGGTGAGGGCGTAGGTGGAGGTGCGCCCGACGGCCCCCGGCATGTTGGTGACCCCGTAGTGCACCACCCCGTGCTTGATCCGGATGGGGTCCCTGTGAGTGGTGGGCTCCGTGGTCGCCACGCAGCCGCCCTGGTCCACCGACACGTCCACGATGACCGCCCCCGGCTGCATCGTGCGCACCATGGCCTCCGTGACGATCACGGGCGCCTTGGCGCCCTCGACCAGCACCGCGCCAATCACGAGGTCCGCCTCGCGCACCTTCTCGCGCAGCGTGTGCGCATCGGAGTACACCGTGGTCACGTTGGCCGGCAGAATGTCATCCAGGTAGCGGAGACGCTCGAGATCAATATCGGCCACGGTCACCTGCGCGCCCAGGCCCGCCGCCACCTTGGCCGCGTTGGTGCCCACGGTGCCGCCGCCGACGATCAGCACGTGAGCCGGCTCCACCCCGGGCACCCCCCCGAGCAGAATGCCCCGCCCCATCATCGGCTTCTCGAGGTACTTGGCCCCTTCCTGAATGGACATTTTGCCCGCGATCTCGCTCATGGGGGTGAGCAGCGGGTGGCGGCCGTCGGGGGTGTGGAGCGTCTCATAGGCGATGGCCACGATGCCCGAGCCCAGCAGGGCCTCGGTGAGCTCGCGCGAGGCGGCGAAGTGGAAGTAGCCGAACACCGCCTGCCCCCGCCGCAGCAGGCCGTACTCCTGCGGCAGCGGCTCCTTGACCTTCACCACGAGGTCGGCCTGCGCGTAGACGGCCGCCGCGCCGTCGGCAATCTCGGCGCCGTGCTCGGCGTACAGCCCATCGTCCACCCCGCTGCCCTCGCCGGCGCCGCGCTGCACGACCACGCGGTGCCCCTTCCGCCGCAGCTCCTCGGCGCCCACGGGCAGCAGGGCCACGCGATACTCGTCCGGCTTGATCTCCTTCGGCACACCGATGGTCACGGAGTTCCTCCTCAGCGGGTGGTTCGGGCCTCCACGGGCCGCCGGATTATAGCGTGCGGGCGCCCGCCGATCAACCTGGTTGACAAAGGCCCGCGCCTTTGCTAGATTCTTGCGCAAGCCCGACCCTCACGCCCGGGCGCGAGAAGGCCATGAAGGAACAGCAGGAGTGGTCCCGGCTCGCCTGGCACGGCATCGCGTTCGACGTGCCCGACGACTGGTGCCCCGGCAGCGTCGAGGGCGACTATGCGAACGGCTACCTGCGGGTCGAGGACGAGGCCAGCGTTCGCCTGGAGCTTCGCTGGGAGACTCCCCGGCGAGGCGCGCCCAGCGCTTCGGACCTCGTGGACAGCTACCTGAAGCAGACCCGCAAGAAGCTGCCGCGCGGCGCGCCGGAGCCGAGGGTGGACAGGGGCCGCGCGATCCGGGAGCTGGCCGGCCTCGACCACGAGGCGTTCACCTGGCGCGGCGGCTTTCGCGCGCACAGCGTGCTGCTCGTGGCGCCCGGCGCCGCTCGCGTGGTGCACGCGCGTGTCTTCTTCGAGGAGGGGAATGAAGAGAAGGCTCTGGCCCGCCGCATCTTCGGCAGCCTGCGGGTGGGGCCGCACGACGGACTCGAGGAGTGGTCGGTGTTTGGCCTGAGCTTTCGAATGCCCCAGGAGTGGCGCCTGGAGCACAGCTCGTTGCGGACGGGCTGCCTCCAGCTCGTGTTCCAGGCCGGCGGCGACCAGCTCGAGGTGGCGCGCCAGAGCCTGGCGGAGTTCACGCTTCGCAAAGCGGCCCTCGCCCAGTGGCTCGAGGGCTTCTTCGCCAAGGCGTGGAGCACCTATCGCCTGTCGAGCGAACCGGCGGAGTACCGGGGGCACCCGGCGGCGCGCTGCACCGGCGTTCAGAGCCTGCGGGCGCGCCCCCTGGCGGCCCTGCGCCGGCGGCGTCACGCCACGGCTCTGGCGTGGCACTGCCCCCAGGCCGACAAGCTCTTCGCCCTGCGGTGCGATAGCACGACGCCTGACGACCCGCGGGTGGCGGCCTGCGCCGCCACGATTGTGTGCCACTGACTCGCAGGAAAGGGCTGCGTGCTGAATTGGGCCTTCTGGCGTCGCCAACAGCCGCTCTCGCGCGAGCAGTCGCTCGCCTCGGTGCCGGTGCGCAACGCCGCCATCGAGGAGGAACGCACGGACGAAGGCGAGGTGCGGCTGGTGATCCCGTTGCGCGCCCCGCGCTGGGCGTGGCCCCTGTCGCGCCTGTTCTACGTGCCCAAGACCCGGCGCGTGGTGCTCGATGAGATCGGCGCCTATGTGTGGAGCCTGTGCGACGGGGAACGCAGCGTCCGCGAGATCATCCAGGCCCTCTCGCGGCGATACAAGCTCCACCGCAAGGAGGCCGAAGTTTCGGTGGTGGCCTACCTGCGGCAATTGGCCCGCAGGGGCCTCCTTGGCATCGCCGTGCGGAGGACCGACGCGAAGCCCGACGCACAGGAACGGTGACGGCTTCCAGCCGAGCCGGAGACCCACGGATGAATGAAGCGAGAGCGCCGCGGAACACCCAGTCGCGCATCGGCAAGCAGGTCATGCTCCCCTGGAGCAAGGCCATCGAGATCGCGCTCAAGAGCATCAAGGTGCGCTTCTGGCGCTCCATGATCACCATGAGCAGCATCATCCTCGCCATCGCCTTCCTGATGTCCATCTGGACCTCCACGGCCATCACCGCCGCGCTGCACCTGGGCCCGCAGCGTGAGATTGACGGCATCAAGGCCCGCCTGGCCACCGTGCGCGAGGCCCTCGCCGGCGCGGCGGGCGCCCTCGATAGGGCCGCGGTCGAGCAGCGCTTCGCGCGCGACCTGGCGGCCGCCCGCGGACGCAAGCAGGACGCCATTCGCGAGAAGCAGCGGGCGCTCAAGTCGGCCACCAGCGATGAGGCGAAGAAGCTCAACGCCGAGATCGAGGCCCTTCAGGCCGCACTCGCCCCGGAGAAGGCTCTCGAGCTCTTGCGCGACTACCTGGGCGACCTGCGACAGGAGACCGAGGCCGTCAAGGGCCGCCTCGACCCCATCCTCCTCCAGGAACGCGGCGCCCAGGCCGGGGAGGCTGCCGAAGGCGCGACGCCGACGCCCCAGGCCGCCTCAGGCCGCGCCCAGGCGACCGCCGGCGGCATCGCCAACTTCCTCCGCTACATGTCGCCCACCGACAAGTGGCTCGCGGTGCTCGCCCTGCTCGTGTGCTTCGTGGGGATCGTGAATGCCATGTTCATGACCGTGCAGGAGCGCTTCCGCGAGATCGGCACGATGAAGTGCCTGGGCGCGCTCGACGCCTTCATCGTGAAGATCTTCCTCATCGAGTCGGCCCTCCTCGGCTTCATCGGCACGCTCTTCGGCATCGCGGTCGGCCTCGTCTTGTCCACCATCCGCCAGACGCTCGTCTACGGCTGGCCCGTCTTCGAGTACTTCCCCCCGGGGTCCATTCTCACGGCGGTGGCGATGGCGGCCATCGTGGGCCTGTTCCTATCGGTCCTCGCGGCGATCTTCCCGGCCCGAAGGGCCGCCCGCATGGAGCCCGTGGCTGCCATGCGTATCGAGGAGTAACCCGGGCCCCGCCCCGAGAAGAGCGGAACGGAGCGCGAGTCATGCAGCAGAACATCGTCCGCACCCGCGACGTGACCAAGTGCTACCGCATGGGCAAGGTGGAGGTGCACGCCCTGCGGGGCGTGGACCTCGAGATCCGCGCCGGCGAGTACATCTCGATCATGGGCCCCTCGGGCTCCGGCAAGACCACGCTCTTCAACATGGTCGGCGGCCTCGACAAGCCCAGCACCGGGAAGGTCTACATCGAGGAGGTGGACGTGGCCCAGCTCGACGCCTACGAGCTGGCCTGGCTGCGCTGCCGCAAGATCGGCTACATCTTCCAGACCTTCAACATCATCCCCGTGATGACCGCCCTGGAGAACGTCACCCTGCCCATGGTCTTCGCGGGCCTCACCACCGACGAGGCGCGCGACAAGGGGGTGGAACTGCTCAAGGTCGTCGGCCTCGGCGACCGCCTGTCGCACAAGCCCTTCGAGCTCTCCGGCGGCCAGCAACAGCGCGTGGCCATCGCCCGCGCCATGGCCAACGACCCCAGCCTCATCCTCGCCGACGAGCCGACGGGGAACCTGGACATCAAGACCGGCACCGAGATCATCGAACTGCTCAAGCAGCTCAACAAGGAGAAGAGCGTCACCATCATCTCGGCCACCCACGACCACAAGATGCTCAGCGCCTCGGACCGCATCGTGTGGATTCGCGACGGCAAGGTGGACCGCATCGAGGAACGCCGCGACCTGAAGATCGAGGTGGGCACCATCGAGGGCGAGGACTGAGCCCCGGCCCCCCCGCGCCCGCGCCGATGCGGCCCAGAGAGGCTCCCGTGGCCACCCCAGCTTCAGGCCCCGCCTACAACCCCGAAGCCGTCCACGACACGCGGCACGCCCGGCGCCGCTCGTCGCTCATGCTCTTCAGCGTCCTCGCGCTCGCCGCGGTCGCCGCCCTCCTCACGACCGTGGCCCTGCTGATGGCCCCGCCCGACATGACCATCGGCCAGGCGCGGGCCCGCGGCCTGGGCCTGATCGCGGCCACCCTGGCGGCGGTGCTCCTCGTCGCCGCCTTCTGGCAGCGCTACCTCATCCGCGCCGCCAGCCGCGACTCCGCCATCCTCCAGCGCACGGTGGCCGCCCTGCGGCGGCGCGAGGCCTCCGACCAGGCCGAATTCACCCTGATGTCCTGCATCGGTGACCTGATCGAGGTTTTCACCCGCACCCGACACCTGGAGCCGATCCTCCACGAGGCCGCCCGAGTCCTCCAGCCCACCTTCCAGGCTGATGCCCTCGTGCTGCAACTGCACGAGCCGGAGACCGGCCGCGTCGCCCTCGCTGTGGAGCAGGGCGACCATCAGCTCGACCTGGGCGAGGAGACGCGCCGCGCGGTGATCGAAGGCGGCAAGTCCATCCTCGCCAACGAGCTCTCCGCCAGCCCGGGCTTCGGCAATCTGGCGCAGCGTGGCTACGCCTCGCTGATGGTCGCGCCGCTCGGCCGCGGCCGGCGCAGCACCGACCGCAGCATCGGCCTGGTCGCCGCCCTCGGAAGACGCGCGAGCGCCTTCACGGGGCATGAGCTGGCCCTCCTCACCCGATTCGCGCGCCACGCCGGCCTCCTCATCGAGAACGCACAGCTCTACAAGCGGGCCGAGCGCCTCGCCGAGCGCGACGGCCTGACTGACCTCTACAACCAGCGCCACTTTGTCGCCATGCTCAACGCCGAGATTGCCAAGGGCGCAAAGCTCAGCGCCCCCGTCGCGCTGCTGATGGCCGACCTCGACAACTTCAAGCAGTACAACGACGCCCACGGGCACCCCAAGGGCGACGTGGCCCTCCGCGAGGTGGCCAGGATGCTGGCCGAGAACACCCGCCAGCGCGACATCGTGGCCCGCTATGGCGGCGAGGAGTTCGTCATCATCCTGCCCGCCACCGGCCGCGCCGGCGCCCGCCGCGTGGCCGAGGCCATCCGGGCCGAGGTCGAGCGCTTCCGCTTCCCGGATGCGGAGCGGCCCGGCGCGATCACCATCACCATCGGCGTCGCCGTGTTCCCCGACGATGCCACCAACGCCGAGGCCCTCATCCAGCGCGCCGACGATGCCCTCTATCGCGGCAAGCGCGCCGGCAAGAACCGCGTCACCTGGGCCTCCGAACCCGCCGAGCCGCTGCCCCAGGACGCCGAGCCGCCGACCAGCCGAGCCTCAAGCCCCCTGCCCCCGCCCGCGGCACAATGAGGACCCCTATGAGCCCGATTCATCCAGCCGACCCGCTCGTCCCGCTGCTCCTTCTGGCGGCCGTTGCCCTGGGGGCCACAGTGGCCCACGCTGCGGACGCCTCGCCCGACTGGGCGGCTCTCGCCCTCGAACCCCCCGCGATCAACACGGCGCCCGGCCCCGAGTACGCCGACACGGCCCGCGACATGAACATGGTCATCGGCATGGACCGCACCCCCGGCGGCCGCCTCTGGGCCGCCTGGGTGAGCGGCGGCGACAGCGAACTTGCCTACTTCGTCGCGGCCACCAGCGACGACGGCGGCGACACCTGGTCGGCCCCGCGCCTGGTGATTGACCCGGCGGACTCCCCCACCGGCCTGCCGCACCGCACCCTCGTGGGCAACTTCTGGACCGACCCGAAGGGCCGACTGTGGCTCTTCTTCGACCAGGCCATGGGCTACTTCGACGGCCGCGCCGGCGCCTGGGCCATCACCTGCGACAACCCCGACGCCGAGCGCCCCGCCTGGTCGGCCCCCCGCCGCATCTGGCACGGCTGCACCCTCAACAAGCCCACCGTTCTCAAGGACGGCACGTGGCTCATGCCCATCTCGCTCTGGCGACGCGACCGCATCCACGCCTCCACCGAAAAGCACCGCCCCACCTGCAACCCCAAGGCCATCCCGCCCGGCTTCCGCGACGCCTTCCACGACCTCGACCCCGAGCGCAGGGCCCACGTCTTCGCCTCCACTGACGAGGGCAAGACCTGGGAGAAGCGCGGCGGCGTCCTCTTCCCCCGCTTCGACTTCGACGAACATATGCTGGTGGAGCTACGCGACGGCCGCCTCTGGATGCTCGCCCGCACGGGCGACGGCATCGCCGAGAGCCACTCAACCGACCAGGGCCGCACCTGGTCGCCCCCCAGAATCCGCTTCCCCAACATCAACGCCCGCTTCTTCATCCGCCGCCTCGCCTCGGGCCGCCTGCTCCTCGTCAAGCACGGCCGCATGGACGAGCGCACACCCCAGCGCTCCCACCTCACCGCCGTCCTGTCCGACGACGACGGCCAGACCTGGCGGGGCGGCCTCGTGCTCGACGAACGCGCCGGCATCTCCTACCCCGACGGCTTCCAGGCCCCCGACGGCACCCTCTCGATCATCTACGACCACAGCCGCTACGGCGCCGCCGAAATCCTCCTGGCCCGCTTCCGCGAGGACGACGTGCTCGCCGGCGCCTTCAAGTCCCCCGGCGCCAAGCCCCGCATCCTCGTCAACAAAGCCATCGCCCGCACACGCACCCCGTAGCGCCGCCAGGCTCCGCACAGCAAACCCTGCGCCATCCGGCACGCATGTCCAGACCTGCCAACTCCTTACGGCCTCCGCCCTTTGCCTGTTCGCCTCTCGCGTGCCCCCGGCCCGCCACACGCCCCGCCAATCGTAACCCCGGTCAGGCCAAGGGCGAGCGGCGGACTCTTCTCCCTCCACCCTGTACAATGACTTTCCCCCCCGAAACTGTTGGGTAATAATTTTCGTGGCACAGCGCACAATCCGCAACCGCCCGAAATTCACCGACTTACGCCGACCACAGGACTCCTATTCCTGCCCCCATTTCCGCCCCATATGAGTTATTCCCTCCTTGCGCAGTTGCCGGCGACGGGCAATGCTGACGGCCGCGTAGCCGAGGTGAAGGCACGCGGCAATGTCCCTCAGCCGCCACGGAGGCGGTTGCGATATGAACTCTGGCCCTCGCCAGGGGCACCTTCTGCGCCTGTAACCAGGCACCGCGCCCCTCCAGCGCTCGCCCTTGCTGTTCTCTGCTCTCTTTTCTCGTCCCTACGCTCTGCGTGGGGACGGGCCTATTGGCCGCTCCGCGGCCTCTTCTTCTTCGGGGAAGATTGGACGCCGGATTCAAGAACCTCCCGCGGGTTGCGAACCCGCGGGAGGTTGGGGTTGGACGCGGGAGCGTCCGGATCATCGCCCCCGTGCGGAGCATAGGGGCGAGAAGGGCGAAGAAGCGTAGGGGCGAGCATGCGATTACTGGGTACGAACGGGGCATGGGCACTCGCTATGTGTCCCCACCCGTTCACGCGTCACGCACCATGCGCTTCACTTCACCAGCGCGGCCTTGCTGCGCGACATGGTCATGTCCACCTGTGCCGCCGCGCCCGTCATATAGTGGATGGCCAGCTTCACGTCTTCCTCGATCTCTTCGCGGCTCAGGACGCCCACGGCCACGGTGTCGGTGGGCTTGATGTGCTGGTAGACGAATGAGAAGCCGGTGGGCGGCTGGATGCGGCCGGACCCCAGCGGCTTGATGCTGATGATCGGAATCGGGCACTCCTGGATCAGGCGCGCTGTCCAGTCGGTCTCCACCGAACACAGGAAGCCGTCGGAGTTGAACGGCAGGGTGAGCGTGGCGCAGTCGTAGTTCTGCTTCACCACGGCGCGCAGCGATTCGGGGCGGTGGTTGCTCAGGCCGGGCACCATGTCGAGCTTGCGGATCAACTCGGCCGCCTCGGGGTAACCGTGGATCTTCAGGTGCGCCACGTCCAGATACGCCTCGGTCCAGCACGTGTGCGGCATGCAGAACTCGGGGCCGAGGTCCTTCGCCTTTCGAATGCCTTCCTTCAGTTCCTCGAGGTTCGAGCCGCTGGGGGTGCAGAACCAGATGGTGTGGACGCCGGTGAGCTTCTTCACGGCCTCGCGGATCTTCACGAAGCGCTCCATGGGGCCGCTGATGAAGCAGTTGATGCCCAGCCGCGCCCCCGCGGCCATGATCTCGATGATCAGGTCGTCGGTGTAGACGCGGCGGATCCAGGCGTCGCGCGCCGCGCTGATGTGCGAGTAGCCGAAGAAGCTGTTGGACCCGCACATGAGCCTCGAAACCTGGTAGCCGCCAATCTCCGTCATCGGTAGAGCCACGCACATTCTCCTCGCGCACAGGGAAGCGTCACAACTCCGCATCTATCATCCTACAGGCGCCGCCGAGCGGAGTCAATCGAGCGGCGCGATCGGCGTGGGGGCCGGAATTGTGGGCGGGGTGGTTCTCTCTGGAGCCTGAAGGGCTCGCATGGGATAGCCCAGGGCAACGCCCTGGGTTCAGCGGGATTCACGGGTCCAGCCCTGAAGGGGCGAGATAGAAGCTCTCTATTCCGCCCTTTCAGGGCTGCCACGGGGCGGTCTTGTTCCCAGGGCGTTGCCCTGGGCTATCCCATTTCGCTCCTTCGGAGCTCCCGCAGCCACCTACAACTCCAGCCCACACCCGCACGATCGGCGTGGGGCAGCCCCGGACGGCTCTGGGGCGCGGTCCCCAGGAAGTCGAGCTTGCGCTCGGGAAGGAGGCGGCCTAAGATGAGTGCCGGGCCGCCGCCTGATTCACCAGAGGGCGGGGCATCGCCCTGGTCCGAGGCTGCGCAGCGCAAAGGAGGCCGGCATGGTCAAAGCCCTCGCCCACGTGTGCTTTACGGTCCGCGATCTGGACGCGTCCATCGCCTTCTACTGCGAGAAGCTCGGGCTGAGGCGCGCGTTCGACTTCGTGAACGACAAGGGGGAGCGCTTCGGCGTCTACCTGCACCTCGGCGGGCGGAACTTCATCGAGCTGTTCAGTGGCCAGGCAGGCGAGCCGGCCAAGGGCCAGAGCTTCCGCCACATCTGCATCGAGGTGGACGACGTGGCCGCCACGGTAGCCGACCTGCGCGCCAAGGGCGTGGAAGTCACCGACCCGAAGCTCGGCAGCGACCAGAGCTGGCAGGCCTGGCTGGCCGATCCCGACGGCAACCGCATCGAACTGCACGGCTACACTCCCGAGAGCTGGCAAGCGCCTCACCTGAGGTGAGCGCGGAGAGGCCGCTCGACCCTATCTACCGGAGACCGGACTGATGGGACGGCACCTTGGGGCTTTGCTTGGCATGCTACTCTGTGTCGGCGCTGCGCGCGCGGAGAACTGGCCGCAGTGGCGCGGGCCAGCGTTCAACGGCTCCTCAACCGAAACAGGGCTGCCAGCGGCCTGGGACATCGCGACGAAGTCGAATGTCGCCTGGGTGGCTCCCCTGCCCGGCCCTTCCGCCGCCACTCCCATCGTCTGGGGCGACCGCGTGTTCGTTAGTTCCGTGGATGCGGAGACCCGAGAGCTGGTCGCGCTGTGCCTGGATGCGACTTCGGGCACGCGGCTCTGGCGGAAGGCGGTTGGCAAGGACCGCAAGGCGCCGGTCGGCGGCAACAACATGGCTTGCCCCTCGCCTGTAACGGATGGCAAGACGGCCTGGTTCTACTACGGCACGGGGACGCTCGTGGCCCTCGACTCCGGGGGCAAGGAGCTCTGGGCGCGCGAGCTGGAGAAGGACTACGGCGAGTTCGTGGTCAAATACGGCTACAGCTCGAGTCCCCTGCTCTTCAAGGGCAAGCTGTACGTCCTCGTCATGCAGAACGCCAGCGCCCAGAAGTACAACCGCGCCCACGACAAGCGGGCCGAGCCCCTCGAGTCATTCCTTCTCGCGCTCGACCCGGCCACGGGGAAGACCCTGTGGCGGCACGTTCGGCCGACCGATGCGCCTGACGAATCGGTCGAGAGCTACCTCACCCCCACCCCCTACGAGGGCAGCGGCCGAGCCGAGATCATCATCCCCGGCGGCGAGTGCGTGACGGGGCATGATGCCGAAACGGGCGCCGAGCTGTGGCGGTGGTGGTATCAGCCCAATGACCGGCAAGCGTGGCAGCGCACGGTCAACTCCGCGGTGCCCGGCGACGGACTCATCTTCGCGGTGCGGCCCAAGCACCGCTCCGTCTACGCCATCAAGGGCGGCGGCAAAGGCGAACTGGGCGCGGGCGACCTCGCCTGGCGGCTCGACAAGACCGTGCCCGACGTGCTCACGCCCCTCCTCTACCAGGGCCGCCTCTATGTGGCGAACGACGCCAACCGCGTGATGGCCTGCCTCGACGCCACGACGGGCAAGGTGCTCTGGGAGCACAGCCTGGAGATGAAGGGCGTGCTCCGCGCGTCGTTCACAGCGGGCGACGGCAAGATCTACGTCATCAGCCAGAATGGCGAGGTCGCCGTCCTGGCAGCCGGCGACGAGTTCAGGGTGCTCTCCCGCGTCCAGATGGGCGAAGGCCCGTGCACGGCCTCCATCGCCATTGCGGGCGGCAAGCTGTTCATTCGCACGGCAAGGAACCTGTGGTGCATCAGGGCGGGCACGTAGCACGACAGGAATGATGAGACCGATGAAACGAGGCGGCACATTTCTTCGCGGGTCCTGTCGGCCCTCTCGGTCCTGTTCGTCCTATAGACCCCATCGGGAACGCCAACCAGGAGCCTTCGATGGAGCTCACCCGCATTTCGGCCTGCACCTACCCGCTTCGGGCCAAGCCCGCCGCCGAGGCGCTCGCGGCGATGGGCCAGGCGGGGTTCAAGAAGGTTGACCTCTGGGGCAATGTGCCCCACTTCTCCGCCGACCCTGCGCGATGCGACCCTTCCGCGCTGGAGGCCGCGGCGAGGGCGGCAGGTGTTGGCATCGCCAATCTCGGCACTTACTGCGGAGGGGACTTCGCCTCGGACTCCGAGGAGGTCCGAGCCAGGTCGCTCGCCGAGATGAAGGCGACCATTGACCTGGCGGCTCGCTTCGGCGCGCGCTCGATCCGCGTGCGCCCCGGGACGAGCGAGGACCCGGCCATCATCCCGCGCCTTGTGCCGCTCTTCGCCGAGAGCGCGGCCTACGCGGCGACCCGCGGCATCTACCTGGGGATGGAGAACCACGGCGGCAGCCTGGCGGGGAACGTCGAGGCGGCGGTCCGCCTGTGCGAGGCCGTCGGCTCGCCGCACTTCGGCATCCTCTACGAGCCCTGCAATTTGTCTCACGCGCGGGTGGACTACAGGGCGGCGTTCGAGGCATTCAAGCCCTGGATCGTCCACATCCACGTCAAGGACGGCCGCTGGGCCGCCGACAAGTTCCAGGCGACGCACCTCGGGGAGGGGGAGATTGACTATCCCTGGGTCGTTGGGAGGATGGAGGCGATGGGCTACCGCGGCGACTACGCGCTCGAGTACGAAATCTGCGACGTTGAACCGCTGGAGACGGCGCTGCCACGTTGGCTGAGCTACTTCGCTCGGCTTTGAGCGTTGAGCAGGCGAAGGACGGCATCCGGTGAGGCGACTCCTGCCTCCACCGCGAAGAGGGCCTCGGCGTTCGCGGCCCGATAGCCGTCCGCGGCGGGCGCCAGGCGCTTCGCCGCCTCCTCCGCAGGCATCGGGCGCCTGGCCGAGCCCACGGTGTCCGCCCACAGCAACGGCCGCGGTGCCCAGAGGACCAGCCACTGCGGCACGTCGCCCACCTTCAGCACATTCGGCGCGTAGGCCCATTGCGGGAGGGGCAGCGGATCGGCGATGGCGAGGGCCAGGCCTCCCATCGCGCCTTCCACCACTCCGGCGGCAAGGTCATCCGAGAGCGCCCCGGCAAGGGCGGCGATCCACCCGACGGCCCCTCGCGCGACCACAGCAACCCGCTCCGCGCCCTGCGCCTTCAGGTAGCGGGCGGCGCACAGGACATCCCAGGCCTGTTGAGCGAGAAGCGGACGGCCGAGCAGCACGGCGTCGCTGGCGCAGTGGTTGAGGTTGACGCGGCCCTCGCCGAGCGCCCGAGGCTCCAGCGCCAGCACGGGGAGGCCCGCCTCCAGCAGCCCACGAACGACCGGCGACACGCGCGCCGCCGCTTTGCCGCCGTCGTCGAGGACGATGGCGGCGGGACCATTAGCCACCACTTGCCTGGGATGGATGAGAAGCGCGGGGACCTCCAGCGGCGGCGCGACTTCGGTGGCGAGGGCAAGGCGCTCGATCTGGTGGCCCTGCCACTCGAACTTGCCCAACTCGCGAGCAGCCGGCGGAGGGGGGGCGGGCGGGCCGCCGAGCGTCTCCCAGAGCTTCGCCCGCAAGGCCTTGGCCCAAGCCGCATAGAGGGCGGGTTCGCTCGGCACCCTCGCGTAGCCGGCCGCGAGACGCTCGGCTTCGGCCCGGACCAGATCCACGTAGCTCCGGGCGCCCTCGGGCAGGCGCCCCTCCTTCAGGCAGAAGAGGTCTGGGCAGCCGGGCTTGTCGGGCGCCACCGTCGGCTCGGGCAGGGGCGAGCCGTCGCCTATGCCGAGGAGCCACCGAGCCAGCCAGCCGCAGGCGGCCTCGCGCAGCGGCTGCGCCCAGCCGTGGGGCAGTTCGGCCTCGAAGAGCCGCACGCGGTCTGCGGCGCCCGCAAAGGCGTAGAGTCTGCCTGCTCTCTCAATCGTCTGGCGGGCGCCGGCGATGGGAAAGATGCCGTCCTTCGCCCCATTCGCGGCGAGGAATGGGCGGGGCGCGTTCAGGCCGACGATCTCGAACTGCTCCATCTGGCGGAGGATGCCGGGCATGTGGTTGCAGATGCAGTGGTCGCCGCCGTCCTTCACCCAGGCGTGGTAGGAGCACACGAAGCAGCAGGCGGCCCCTGCGGCAACCCGGGGCTCCAGGGGCATGGTGTAGAAGGTGTTCTCGCCGCCGCCCGAGTTGCCCGTGAGGCCGAGGCGCTGCGGGTCAACGTCGGGCCGGCTCACCAGGTAATCCACGCAGCGAATCGTGTCCCAGGTGATGAAGCCCTCATTGGTCCAGCCCACCAGGAGCGCGGGATAGCCGACCGCGTGCGAGTAACCGGGCAGCTTCCGCTCGCCTTGCCCGATCGGGTCGTAGGAGAGAACGAGGAAGCCGTGCGCGACGAGGGCCAATTGCCCCGTGCGATAGAGCGGGTAGTTCTTGCCGTCGGGGATCGCATGGCCCGGCACCACAATGACAGCCGGCTTGCGCGCGGGGCCGCGCCTGGGCACGTAGACGTTGGCGGTGACGTAGAAGCCCGGGCGGCTCTCGAAGACCACGTTCTCGATGGTGTAGGTGTCGCGCTCCGCTCGCCCTGTCACGCGGGCGTTCAGCGGCGTGCGCTCGGGCCAGGGCTTGAGGCCGAGAGCGCGCTGAAGGGCATCGGCAGTCCCGTTGCGCCGCTCCGCCCATTCCTCTCTCGTGGCGGGGTCGGCCCTCGTGCCACACAGGGCGAGGCACGCCTCGATGTTGAAGCGTAGAGCGTCGGCCGAGGCAGGGAGCTTGCCCTCGAACACCCGCCACGTTGCATCGTCAGCCATGGTTTCCTTGTCCTTGCCTGCATCGGGTTGTGCGGCGAGCGCAACCAGCATGGGAGCGAGAAGAATCAGGGCCACTTGCGTCCACATGGCTTCCCCCTGAAGCAGTTCGCCTCATCCTTCCGCTCCGCGAGTATAGATAGGTGTCTGGTTGTGCGCAAGCGGTTTCCCCTGGTTGACATGCGGGCGGGAATCGCGAGAATCACAAGGCGCCGGCACTCGCCCCAACGCGCCTGTACAGAGGAGCCTGTCCCGCAATGAAGCTGATGCTGATCCGACACGGCGACCCCGACTATGCGAACGACGCGCTCACGCCGCTGGGGCACGAGCAGGCCCGGCAGCTCGCCGAAGCTCTGGCCAACGTTCGCCTGGATGCGCTCTTCGCCTCTCCCCTGGGGCGCGCGCAGCTCACGGCGGCTTACACGTCGCGGCGCAAAGGCATGGCCATCACCACGCTCCCCTGGCTTCGCGAGCTGAATGGCAACTACGGTGCCGCGCTGTGGGCGTGGAACCTGAGTGGCAGCGCGACTTTTGCGAACGGCCACCGCTTCACGGTGGACGACTGGCCCGCGCACGTGCCCTATGGAGCGCACATGCCGCCGGTGGCCTCAGAGTTCTGGCAGACCTTCGATGCGTTTCTGGCCACCCTCGGCTACCCGCGCAGCGGCCTCGGCTATCGCGCGGTCGAGGGAGACGAGCGCACCCTCGCCTTCTTCTGCCACGCCGGCGTGATCCTCACGCTGTTGGCCCACCTGCTCCACATCCCGCTGCCCATCGTCTACGCACAGTTCGCGTGCGACCCCGCGAGCCGCACGACTCTGCGGTTCGAGGCGGCCGATGGTTTCGGCATATTCCGTCTCGAGGCCCTCAACGACCTTTCGCATACCCTTGTGCCGCCGGTTGCGTGAGGCGTCCTGCGCCCTTACAATGCCAGGCGCTCTCATGCAGTCGCTCCCCTTGGCCCAGGAGGACATGGCAGCATGGCAAAGGAATTGCGGAACGTGTGGCTCTGGCTCTCGTCGGGCGACCTGCGCACAGAACTGCGGCAACTCGAGGACGAGGGACGCGACACCTCGCGCTTCAGGGCGAAGCTCGAGCGCCTAGCCGCCCTTGGCGACGAGCAGCTCTTCCTGCCGGCCAACCAGGAGAAGGTCGGGGCGCTGCTCGACGCCGCCCAGAAGCTCCCCATGCGGAAAGGCTACGCGTTCGACGAGCCGTCCGATCTCCCGGGCATCCGCAGGCGGCGCCCCCGCGGGCCGCGTCGCTTCGCCCAGCGGCTCTCGGATAAGGCCCTCCTCGACCGCATCATGGGCGCATGGCTCGGCCGCTGCGTGGGCTGCCTCCTCGGCAAGGCGGCGGAAGGCGTTCGCACGGGCGAGTTCTGGCCCTTCCTTCAGCTCACCGGGCAGTTCCCTATCGCCGACTATATCCGCTTCGGCGCCAGGGGGAAGGCGGCGAAGCAATTCCCGCAGTTCGCCCGCCGCGCCTGGTGCGACAACATTGACCACATGCCGATTGACGACGACACGAACTACACGACCACCGGCTATCTGATCGTGAAGCAGCACGGTGCGGACTTCACGCCGGCCGATGTGGCGCAGTTCTGGATGGGCAACCTGCCGCTCCTGGCCACCTGCACTGCCGAGAGGGTGGCCTACCGCAACTTCGCCCTCCAGGTCCAGCCGCCGGCCAGCGGCAGCTTTCGCAACCCGTACCGCGAGTGGATCGGGGCGCAGATTCGCGCCGACGCCTTCGGCTACCTCAGCGTGGGCAACCCGGAGCGTGCCGCCGAATTCGCCTGGCGCGACGCCTGCATTTCCCACATCAAGAACGGCATCTATGGGGAGATGCTCATGGCCGCGATGATCGCCGCCGCCCCGTACTGCGACGATCCCACCGTGGTCGTCCAGGTGGGCCTCTCGGAAATCCCCAAGACCAGCCGCCTCTACCGCGATCTGGCCGAGGTGTGCGACTGGTATCGCCAGGGGCTCTCCTACGACGATGCCGTTGCGATGATCCACGACAAGTGGGATGAAACGGTCGGGCACGACTGGTGCCACACGAACTCCAACGCCGCCATCTGCGTGGCCGCGCTGCTGTGGGGCGACGGCGACTTCGGCGCGAGCATCTGCCGCGCCGTCCAGCCCTGCTTCGACACCGACTGCAACGGGGCGACCGTCGGCTCCATCGTCGGCATGATGCTCGGCGCCAAGGCGCTGCCAGCGAAGTGGACCGGGAAGCTCCACAACACGCTCAAGACCAGCCTCAAAGGGCACGAGACGGTCGAGATCACAGGGATTGCGCGCGACACGTTTGACCTTTTCAAGAAGATCCAGGGCTAGGAGCCTGTCCAAGAATCCCCGTGGGCTGCGTTGCCGGCGCCAGCGGGGCG